>PLAX01000080.1 GCA_003135255.1 Candidatus Dormiibacterota bacterium
GTGCCGGCGAAGATGGCCATCACCTGGCGCGCGAAGGGGACCGGCTCGTACTGCGGCTGGTTGAGCAGCTCGGTCATGCGCTGACCGCGCTCCAGGGTCGCCTTGGTCCGCTTGTCGAGATCGGCCGCGAACTGGGAGAAGGCCTTGAGCTCGCCGTACTGGGCCAGGTCGAGCTTGAGCTGGCCGGCCACCTGCTTCATCGCCTTGGTCTGGGCCGCCGAGCCCACCCGGGAGACGGAGAGACCGACGTTGATCGCCGGCCGCGTGCCGGCGTTGAAGAGGTCGGTCTCCAGGTAGATCTGGCCGTCGGTGATGGAGATGACGTTGGTGGGGATGTAGGCGGAGACGTCGTTGGCCTTGGTCTCGATGATGGGGAGGGCCGTGAAGGTGCCTCCGCCCTGCTCATCGGACATCCGGGCGGAGCGCTCGAGCAGCCGGCTGTGCAGGTAGAAGACGTCACCGGGGTACGCCTCGCGCGAGGGTGGCCGGCGCAGCAGGAGGGAGAGCTGGCGGTAGGCGTCGGCGTGCTTGCTGAGGTCGTCGTAGACGATGAGCGCGTGCCGGCCCTTCTGCATGAACCACTCGCCCATGGCGCATCCCGCGTAGGGAGCGATGTACTGGAGGGCGGCGGCGTCGGCCGCGGTGGCGGCGACGATGGTCGTGTACTCCATGGCGCCGAACTGCTGGAGGGTCGCGGCGACCTGGGCCACGGTGGCGGCGCGCTGGCCGATGGCGACGTAGATGCAGGTGACGTCGCCACCCTTCTGGTTGATGATGGTGTCGAGGGCGATCGCGGTCTTGCCGGTCTGGCGGTCGCCGATGATNNCGATGATCAGCTCGCGCTGCCCCCGGCCGATCGCGAACATGGAGTCGATCGCCTTGATGCCGGTCTGCAAGGGGGCCGTGACGGCCTGACGGAGGAGCACCCCGGGGGCGATCCGCTCCAGCGGCATGGTGTCAGCCGTCTCGATGGGGCCCCTGCCGTCGATCGGCTGCCCCAGGGGGTCGAGGATGCGCCCGATCACCGCCTCCCCCGCCGGCACCTGGGCGATCCGCCCCGTGGTGCGGACGGTGTCCCCCTCCTGGAGGTGGTCGGACGGGCCCAGGATGACCGCGCCGACGCCGTCCTCGCGGAGGTCCAGGGCCAACCCCAGCACCGTGCCCTGGCCGTCGGGGCCGGGGAAGGAGAGGAGCTCGCCGGACATCGCCCCCTCCAGGCCATAGATCCGGGCGATGCCGTCGCTGACCGACGTGATCACGCCCTCGCTCGCCTCCACCACTGCAGCGTCGAAGCTCGCGATGCGTCGCTTCAGGATGTCGCCGATCTCGTCGCTTCGTATTGCCATCGCTCGGTGTGTCCCTGACCTCTGATCAGGCCATCGCGGCCTGAAGCTGCTGAAGATGGCTGCGAACGCTGTCGTCGATGACGCGATCGCCCATCCGGATCACAAGTCCGCCGATGAGGGCGGGATCGTGGACGGTCTCGAGCCGGACGGGATGCGCCAGGCGGACGGCGAGCACCCCCTCGATCCGCCGCTCGGCCGCCCGGTTGAGGGGTACGGCGGAACTCACCACGATGCGGAGCACGCCGGACGCCGCATCAACCATGGCCCGGTACTCGGCGACCACCTCCGGGACGAGCGCAAAGCGCCCATGGGCCACGAGCAGCCGGACCAGGTTGCGGGCGGGCGCCGACATCCCCTCGAGGAGCCCCTCCAGGGCCGCGCTGCGCTCCTCCAGGGTCACCCGTGGGTTGGCCATGACCGCCCGGACCCGGGCGTCGCCGAGGATGTCGCGAGCCCGCTCCAGCTCGGCGGCCACAGGGTCGACGCTGACCCGCTCACGGGCGACCTCGTAGCAGGCTTCCGCGTAGCGGCGAGCGAGGGGGGAGGCCATCAGCGTGGCTCCCCGTGCAGGGTCATTTCGGGAGCGTCTCCAGTGACTGAAGGGAATGCTCGATCAGCTTGCGATGGGCCTCGGCGTCCATCGCGTCCCCGAGCACCCGAGCCGCGGCGGCGACCACCAGGGCACCGACCTGGGTGCGCAACTCGCGGAGCGCCCGATCCTTCTCGGCGATGATATCCACCCGGGCCTGGTCGCTGAGTATCTTGGCCTCCCGCCGGGCCTTGGTCCGGAGCTCGTCTGCCTCGCCGGCGGCCTCGCGATGAGCGCGGTCGGAGATCTCCCGGGCCTGGACACGAGCTTCGTCGAGGAGCTTCTCGACCTCGACCCGCACCTCTGCCAGCCGCTTCTCGGCCTCCTGCGCCTGCTGAAGCCCCGCCTCGATCGCCTGCTCCCGCTTCTCGGCCACTCGCATCACCGGCGGGTAGACCCAGCGCCAGAGGATGGCGACCATGAGCAGGAAGACGATCGCCTCGGCGATCAGGGTGCCGTTGACGGACAGCAGCCCGGCGGGGGGGCTGGTTGCGGCGAGCATCACGGACGACCTAGCTCTTCTGCGCGCCGTAGCTGACGATGAAGAAGAAGCCCAGCACCAGGTTGATGAAATACATCGCCTCGACCAGACCGACGATCAGGAACATGATCACGGTGAGACGCCCCTGGGCCTCCGGCTGGCGGGCGGTGCCCTGGATGGTGGCGTTGCCGGCCAGCCCGTCACCGATGGCGGCGCCGATGGCGCCCCCGCCGAGGGCGAGACCGGCAGCGATGAGCGCTCCGGCCAGGATGATCGAGTGAGCGCTGACGGCGGTGGCGGCGGCTAGCAGTGGCATCGGGTCCATCTCTCCTGTGGTGATCTAGGCGGGGCTGCGGGCCTCATGGCCCTCGTCGGAGACCCCCTCGCGGGCCTGGCCGAAATAGATGANNGGTGAGCAGCATGAAGATGAAGGCCTGGATGGTGCCAATGAAGAGGACATCGAAGAGCTTCCAGATGGTCATGCCGGCGATCGGCAGCACCGACAGCGCGGAGGTGACCAGGGACTGCCCGGCCCAGGCCTCGAAGAGCGATCCAAGCAGGTAGATCATCACCACCCCGGCGAAGACGTTGCCGAAAAGTCGGAGGGCCAGGGTGATGGGCTTCACCAGCTCCTCGATGATGGTGAGCGGGGGGAAGGGGGGGCGCAGGTAGTGGTGGAAGTAGCCGCCCAGGCCACGCACCCGGATCGCGTATCCCTGGCTCATGAGGAAGACGATCAATCCCATGGCGAGGGGCAGGTTGAGGTCGGCGTTGGCCGGCTCGACCGGCTGCTGGAGCGGGAAGAAGTCAATCCAGTTGGCGACCAGGATGAAGAAGCCGATGGTCGCCGCCAGGGGGAGGAGGAAGTCCGGAACGTCCTCCCCGACGGTGTCGCGGATCAGGTTGCGGACATAGCTGAGGAAGAGCTCGAACACCATCTGGAGCCTGCCCGGCTTGCCGCTCCGCAGGGTGCGCACGAGGAGGAACCCGACCGCAAGGGTCACGACAACCGCGATCGCGGAGGAGATCAGGGTGTCCCAGTCGTAGGTGCAGAGGAAGCCGCTGCCGCCGCAGATGGTGATGGTGGGGTGGGTGCCGGGCGTTGCGTCGGCGAGGAGCTGACCGATCATCGGGTGCGCAACACCTCACGGAGCGAAGCGGCGGAGAGCACCAGCTGGGCCACCGCCATGCCGGCGGCGACGAGGATCGCCCGCTCCCACCCCAGCACGAACCCGCTCAGGATCGCGAGCATGGTGAGGATCAGCAGCCGCAGGATGCTGGTCGCCGCGAAGGCGACCCCGATCCCGAGCAGCCGCACCGCCAGGAAGCCGTTGCCGCCGCCGAGGATGAGGCCGAGCGCCAGCGCCACCCCGCTGAGCGGCTGGCCGAGCGCGGCCGCCACCACGAGCGCCACCACCGCCACGCCGGCGCAGACCGCGGCGGTGAGGTTGAGGGCATGCCGTGGCGCGGCGACGGCATCGAGCGGCACCGCGACGGCTGCGCCGGGAACCGGAGCCGGCGCCTGGGCCGCCATCAGAGGTACCTCCGCATCTGGGCCCGCAGCCCAAAGCCGGCGGCGGCGATGCCGACCACCAGGCCGACCAGCAGCCCCAGGGGAGTGGTGTGGGCCAGCTGGTCGATCACCAGTCCCCCGATCAGAGGGACCAGGAAGGCGACGGCGAGGAAGAGGCCGAGACCGATGAGCTCGGTCCCAGAAAGGCCACGGGTCCGCTCAGACGGCATGGCGGCAGGCAGGCAGGCGCCTTGTGAAAGGCACCCCGAGGGCGTGACGGCGAGGCCGAATTCCAGCCCGGCCTCGCTGGGCCTGGCGAGCACGGCGGCAACTTAGCACAGGGCTACTCCGGGCCGCCCCGCGCTCCCATCGACCCGTCCCATGGCATCCAGCCTACAGGCCTGCCCGGCTCTCAGCCAGAGCCGGATGTCATCAAGCGCAGTAGGGGCCACCGCCCAGGCCCAGCCGCCAGGGCCACCGCCGCGGCCCGCCCCGGGAACGGCCGGCGGCAGCTCAGTCCAGGTCGCGCGGGTGGCGCAGGCTCTCCAGGGCCGCCCCGTGGTGGCCGGCCACCTCCACCCCGCCGTCCGGCTCACCGGGGAGCACCGGCGCCTCCCGACGCAGCCGCTGGAGACGGCGGTGGTTGCGCCAGAAGATGGCGGCAACCCCCAGGGCACAGAGGGCGATGCCGACGTCCAGGATCTTGCGATGGCCAAAGATGGCGAGCCCCACGCAGCCGAGCACCCCGGTCGCGAAGTAGAAGGTGAGGGCGGTCTCCATCGGGGTCATGCCGCGGGCCTGCAGCCGGTGGTGGAGGTGGCGGGCGTCGGGCGTGGTCGGGCTGACTCCGGCGCGACCGCGGCGCACGATCGCCCAGGCGGTGTCGCTGATGGGCAGGGCGAGGGCGATCAGCGGGACCAGGATCGAGAGGCCGACGCTGACCTTGGCGATCCCCACGATGGTGATGGCGGCGAGGATCACCCCCAGGAAGTGGCTGCCGGTGTCGCCCATGAAGGTCCTGGCCGGGGGGAGATTGAAGACGAGGAATCCCAGGCACACCCCCATCAGCGCCGCGCTCAGGATGACCACCCCCGACTGGAGGTCGCCCGGAACGATGATCCGGTTGATCGCGGCCAGCATCGCCACCAGGGCGACGATCGCGACCACGCCGGCGGCGACGCCGTCGGCGCCGTCCATGAAGTTGATCGACACCTGCATCCCCGCCACCCAGAGGACGGTCACCGGCAGGGCGAGGAGGCCCAGCTGGATCAGGTGGCCTCCGGGCAGGTCGACGGAGGTGATGCTGATCCCGAGCAGGTAGAAGGCGACCCCGGCGCCCACCACCACGATCAGCTTCTGCCACCAGATGAGGTCGACGATGTCGTCGATCGCCATGACCAGGGTGACCACCCCGGCGACGGCGAGGATCGGCCAGCGGGACTGGATCTGGCCGCCGAAGACGACCACCGCCACGATGTAGCCGAGCAGCATGGCCAGCCCGCCGAGCCGGGGGGTGGGGGCGGCATGGAGGTGGCGCTCGTCGTCCGGGTGGGCCACCGCTCCGACCCGAGGCGCCAGCCGCATGGAGAGGGGGACCGCGACGATGCAGACGGCCGCGGCGAGCAGAAAGGGCGGGAGCGCGCTGAGCCAGGCTGACTCGCCGATCACGGCACGCGATACGGGAGCGGGAAGCGGCCGCAGAGCTCCAGGCTCCGGCGGCGGACTTCGGCCCGCACCCCTGTGTCCTCGAATTGGCTGAGCATGAGGTGGATCAGCCCGGCGATCTCGTCCATCTCCGCCTCGCGCATCCCCCGGCTGGTCACGGCGGGCGTCCCCAGCCGGACGCCGTTGGGGTTGTAGGCGGTCCCGCCGTGCCCGGGGAAGGCGTTGGCGTTGAGGGTGATCCCGACCTCGTCGAAGGCGGACTGCACCGCCCTCCCCCGCACCCCGAAGGGCCGCAGGTCGATGACCATCAGGTGGTTGTCGGTGCCGCCGGTGGTGAGCACGCAGCCCCGCTCGAGGAGCCCCTTCGCCAGGGCGGCGGCGTTGACCACCACCTGGGCGGCGTAGGTCCGGAACTCGGGCTGGGCGCACAGGTGGAACATCACCGCCTTGGCGGCGATGGCGTGGAGGAGCGGGCCTCCCTGGGTGCCCGGGCAGACGGCCTTGTCGATGGCCTCGGCGTACTCGGCCCGGCAGAGGATGAGACCGCCCCAGGGCCCGCGGAGGGTCTTGTGGGTGGTGAAGGTCACGTAGTCGCAGTAGGGCACGGGCGAGGGATGGACGCCTCCCGCCACCAGCCCGGCGAAGTGGGCCATGTCGACCATCAGCTTCGCGCCCACCTGGTCGGCGATCTCCCGGAAGGCGGCGAAGTCGAGGAAGCGCGGGTACGAGCTGTAGCCGCCGACGATCAGCTTGGGCCGCACCTCCTCGGCCCGCCGGCGGACCGCGTCCATCTCCAGGCGGCCGGTCTTCTCGGAGACGAAGTACGGCTCGAAGTGGTAGAGGCGGCCGCTGAAGTTGACCGGGGAGCCATGGGTGAGGTGGCCTCCCTGGTCGAGGGCCATGCCGAGGACGGTGTCCCCCGGTTGGAGGCACGACGCGTAGACCGCCATGTTCGCCTGCGAGCCCGAATGCGGCTGGACGTTGGCGTGCTCGGCGCCGAAGAGCTGCTTTGCCCGCTCGCGGCAGAGGTCCTCGATCTGGTCGACCACCTGGCAGCCGCCGTAGTAGCGCTTGCCCGGGATGCCCTCGGCGTACTTGTTGTTGAGCCAGGAGCCGAGCGCCTCCAGGACGGCGGTCGAGGCGAGGTTCTCGGAGGGGATCAGCTCGAGCGTCTCCTCCTGGCGGCGGAGCTCGTCGTCCATGAGACCGGCCACCACCGGGTCGGTGGCGCGCAGGTGCGGCTTGTCGGCGAAGGAGCCGCGTGCCGTCCCCGGGGGGAGTGCGGCGGCGGCGGCGGGCGCCTCGGCGGTCTCGGTCACGTCCCTGCCTCCCTCTTGGGTACGGGGTTCAGCCTCCGAGGTGCGGGCCAAGGGCGATCCGGGTGATCGGCCCCTCCCGCAGCAGGCGCGGAGGCCTCGACGACGCGTCGATGATAGTCGAGGCCATCCCGGTGCCGGGACCGCCATCGATGACACCGCTGACCTCGGCCCCCAGCGCCGCCTCGGCCTCGGACCCGGTGGCTGCGGGGGCCATGCCGTGCCGGTTGGCGCTGGTGGAGGCGACCGGTCCGGTCTCGTCGAGCAGGCGCCGGAGCAGGGCGTGGCTCGGGACCCGCACCATCAGCGTCGTCCCGGAGCGCGGGATGGCGAGGCGCCGGGGACCCACCGGACAGATCAGCGAGAGCGGGCCGGGCCAGAAGGCGACCGCCAGCGAGCGCGCCACGCCGTCCATCTCCACCAGGCCGTCGAGCTGGGAGATGTCGGAGGCCAGCAGGCTCAATTCGAGCTGCGGCGGCCGCCCCTTGATGGCGTAGATGCGCTCGACAGCTCCGGGATTCGACGGATCACCGGCCAGGCCGTACACGGTGTCGGTGGGGATGACCACCACCTCCCCCGCCCGGATCGCCGCCACCGCCGCCTCGATGGTGATCACCGAACCTCGCCTCGGATCTCGACGACCCGCGGGCGGCGGGAGAGGTCGGCGACGATGACGATCGCCGCCTCCGGCCAGATGCCGCGAGCGAGCTCGGCGACGGCCGCCGCCCGGCGGCTGTCCACCTCCAGTCCCACCCAGCACACCCCGGCGGCGCGCTCGGCCACGGCAGGGAGCAGGCCCCGATAGGCGTCCAGGCCGTCCGCCCCGCCGTCCAGCGCCAGCCGCGGCTCGAAGGCCACCTCGCGAGGCAGCTCCTCCATCTCGGCAGAGGTGACGTAGGGGGGATTGCTGACCACCAGGTCGAGGCCGGCCACCAGCCCCTCCGCCCAGCCGCCCTCGACGAAGAGGACGCGACCGGCGACGCCCAGGGCCTCCGCGTTCTCCGCGGCCACCGCCAGCGCGGCCGCGCTCAGGTCGGAGGCGATCACGGTGGCCCCGGGGAGCTCCGCGGCGAGGGTGCAGGCGAGGCAGCCGCTGCCGGTGCCGAGGTCCGCGATCCGCAGCTCGCCCCCCTGCTCCCGTGCCACCTTGAGGGCGCGCTCCACCAGGGTCTCGGTCTCGGGCCGGGGAATGAGCACCGCGGGGGTCACCCGGAAGCCCCTGCCGTAGAACTCGCGCCGCCCGGTCAGGTGGGCGATCGGCTCCCCCCTCCCCCGCCGCCGCAGCATCGTGCGGATGGTGTCCAGGTCGTGGTCGGCGAGGGGGCGGTCGTACTGGAGGTAGACGCCGAGACGCTCGATCCCCAGCGCGTGCGCCACCAGCAGCTCGGAGTCGAGGCGGGCCGAGTCACTGCCGTGCTCCGCGAGATAGGTGGTGGAGAGACGCACCACGTCGAGGACGGTGCGAGCGCCGTCGGGACCGCCGGGGCTCGTCGAGGCCATCACCGGACTGTATCGGGGTCGCGGGGCGCGCGGGCGTTCCGTCGCCGGTCGCGGGCGGGGAGCTGGTCGGGTGAAGACGCCGGCGCCCCGCCCCAGACCTGGATCGGTGCTTGGGGGTTTTCCCCCTCCCCGGCCCCCGCACCCGCCCGGTAGAGTGTCGCAATGGCGAGTGCCGACCCGATGGCCCCGGCCCGCGCGCGAGCGGCGTGGGGCAGCGTCGGGGTGGGGCGTCTGACCCTGCTGAGCATCTACTGGGTGGCGATCGGCTGGCTCTGGAACGCGCTCGGCGCCCAGGTGCTCCCCCCGATCATCACCAAGATGGTGGGCCAGGCCCATCAGGGGACGGCGCTCTCGGTGCTGGAGGGCTTCGGCACCCTGGTCGCGGTGATCTGGCAGCCGGTGGTCGGCGCCGTCTCCGACCGGACCCGGCTGAGGTGGGGGCGCCGGCGTCCCTACATCACCGGCGGCGCGCTGGGGTCCTCGCTCTTCCTCGTGATCATGGCCTTCGTCGGCGCCTACTTCTGGCTGCTGCTCGTCTACTTCCTGCTGCAGGTCGCCTCCAACACCGCGCAGGCGCCCTACCAGGGGCTGGGCCCCGAGGCCATCCCCGAGAAGGACTACGGCAGGTTCGGCGCCTTCTACGGCATGGGCAACCTGCTCGGCACCCTGATCGGCTTCGTCGTCACCGGCATCTTCACGAGCCAGGGCCGCTATGACCTGGCCCTCTACGCGATGGCGGCGATGCTGGTGGTGAGCATGGCGCTCACCGTCACCCTGGTGCCGGACCGGGGTACGCCGGACGCGAGCCTCCGCCGCGGCCTGGGCGCGATCACCCTCGGCACCTTCGCCATCAGTCCCCGCAAGTACGGCAGCTTCCTCTGGCTGATGGGGTCACGGCTGCTCATCCTCATGGGTGTCGTCGGCCTGGAGACCTACGCCCAATTCTTCTTCAAAGATGTCTTCTACCCGGGCAGCGGGACGGTCCTCACCAACCACGCCAACGGCGCCACCACCGACCTGCTCGCCATCATCGCCCTGCTCGCCATAGCGGTCTGCTACCCGGCGGGGCGCGTCTCCGATCGCTGGGGCCGCAAGCCGATGGTCGTCGCCTGCGGCATCCTCGGCGCCGTCGGGGCCCTCGGCCTGGTGTTTGCCCACTACCCACTCCTGCCCGGCGCGATGACCACCCCGGTCGCGTCGCTGCTCCACATCCCGCGCGGCCTGGCCCAGGTGCTCTGGTTCGGGGTCCCCATCGGCGTCGGGGTCGGCTGCTTCCTCACCGTCGACTGGGCGTTCATGATCGACCTGATCCCGACCGCGGAGTTTGGCCGCTTCCTCGGCTTCTCCAACGTCGCGACCGCCGGAGCCGGGATCATCGCCCGCTTCATCGCCGGACCGATCCTCGACCACTTCGACGCCGGCGGCCACATCCTCGGCGAGCTGGGCGGCTACCCGGTGGTGTTCGGGATGTTTGTCGTCTACTTCGTGGTCGGGACCTTCCTGGTCCTGCCCGTGGTCGAGCCGAAGCGGCGCCGGAGGAGGCCGGTCGTCGAGGCCGCCGCGTGAGGGCGCGCCCGTCCCGGCGCGTCCAGGATGGCTCTCGCTCCGTCAACAGGGCCCGTGGGCGTTACTGCTAGGAGCGGAGCGCGAGGAAGCGGCCGAGGATCGCGAAGCCGATGAAGCAGGCCGCGCCTTCGGCGATGCCGCGCAGGGCGCCGTCGTAGGGGTCGGATGCGGCGATGCCGGCGAACCACACCAGCAGGCCAGCAGCGCAGGAGACGGTGGCGGCGAACGTCCATGGACGGCCCCGCAGGGCTGCGGGGACGGCCGGCCCGAGGTCGTCGAAGATGTCACCGGCAGTGCCGGCGACTGCAACGCGGACGCCAGCAGTCCGAAGCCCCGCCGCGCCGCAGACGACCAACAGCACTCCCGAGGCCGTGGCGCCGACCACACCCCAGCCGAGCACGCCCGCCGACCACGAGGGGAGCTGTGCCCCCAGCTGCTGGGCAAAGAGCGCGACGGCTCCCAAGCTGGCCAACCCGAAGCCGACCGCCGTCGTGGTGCGGCGGCGCAGCGCGCGCACCTCGGCTGCCGGGACGAACCGCCGCCCCCGCAACCGCAGCGCCCGCAGCAGCCCCAGGACGCCGGTGACGAAGGCCAGCTGGGGGGCCAGCACCAGCAGGCCCGCGGCGAGCAGCCCAAGCCAGGGCGCCCGGCCGGCCGCGACCGTCTGGAATGCCCCGGAGGCGCTCTGGGAGGCCCCGCTGCCGTTGGCCGCGCTGAACCCGGACCACGCCACGAACATGGCGCCGTAGAAGAGCCCGGCGACGGCGAGCGCGACGAAGGCCCACCGCGGCGCGCGCAGCGCCCCGCGCGTCCCGAGGTCGTTGGCGAAGGCCTGGGCGATCTCGGCGGGCTCGCCGAAGCGCGCGGTCGCCTCGGCGTCGGAGCGCAGGTGATCCTCGCTCTCGGCGAGGATGCGCCGCCGGCGCGCACCCCGCACACCGAGCCTGGCCAGCTGGGTGCTCAGCTCGTCGAGGTAGGCCTCGATCACGACAGCACCGCCTCGACAGCGCGGGCGAACCCGCGCCACTCCTGGCGCTCGGCGGCGAGGGCGGCCCGGCCGCGGTCGGTGAGCTGGTACACGCGCCGGCGCCGCGGAGCCTCGCGTGACCACTGGCTGCTCAGCAGGCCGCCCGCCTCGAGACGGTGCAGCGCGGGGTAGACGGTTCCCTCGGCGAGGTCAAACTCGCCCTGGCTGCGGTCGCGAAGGCGCTCGACCAGCCGGTAGCCGTGAGCCGGCTCCGCGGCCACGGTGGCCAGCAGGAGCATCTCCAGATGGCCCTTCAATACCTCGGATTGCATACTACGCAATCCTAGGCTATGGAACCGCCGGACGCAACTCCGGCCGGAACACCTACCAGCGCTGATGCACCTGGGGCGAGATCTGAGCACGGTAGAGGTCGGCGATCGCCCCCATCACCTCCGGCCTCAGAGCGGCCAGGTCGCAGGCACGCGCGTTGGCGACGGCGTGCTCGTCGGTCCTGGCCCCGGGGATCACGGTGCTGACGGCCGCGTCCATGAGGATCCAGCGGAGAGCCCAGGAGCTCATCGGAGCGCTGCCCGGCAGGATGGCCCGGAGCCGTTCCACCGCCGCCAGCCCGGTTTCGTAGTCGACCCCCGCGAAGGTCTCGCCCACGTCGAAGGCCTCCCCATGGCGGTTGTAACTGCGATGGTCGGAGCTGTCGAAGGTCGTGTCCCGGCGCAGCTTCCCGGTCAGGAGGCCGGATGCCAGGGGCACCCTGGCGATGACCCCGACCCGCCGGGCGCGCGCCTGAGGGAAGAAGAGCTGCGCGGGACGCTGGCGGAAGATGTTGTAGATGATCTGGACGGTCTCGACGCCCGGGTACTCGATCGCCTTGAGCCCCTCCTCGACCCGCTCGACGCTGACCCCGTA
>PLAX01000139.1 GCA_003135255.1 Candidatus Dormiibacterota bacterium
GCCCCGTTCTGGGTGTTGTAGAGGGCTTCTGCGGCCGCCATCTTCATCGGCTGCTGGGCATCCATGAGCCGGGCCTGCAGGTCGCCGGAGATGGCGACCAGCACGACGGTCACCAGCATCAGACCGGCGGCGAGCCGGGTCGCCCGCCGGAAGGCTTCGCGCTGCGCCTGGTCGCGGGCGCCGCGATGGCCCCGCCAGATGCTGATACCGAGCACCAGCGCGGCGCCCGTGGCCAGCGCCCCCAACACCGTGTGCGCGAAGGATGCCCAGAGGGTGGAGTTGCCGAGCAGAGCCCAGAAGTTGGTGAGCACCGCCTGGCCGTTCTCCACCTTGTAGCCGACCGGGTGCTGCATCCACGCGTTGGCGGCGAGTATCCAGTACGCCGAGATGATGGTGCCTGCGCTGGTGAGCCAGATGGTGGCGAGGTGCAGGCCCGGAGACAGCCGGTTGCGGCCGAAGATCCACAGACCGACGAAGGTCGATTCCAGGAAGAAGGCGAACAGACCCTCGATGGCCAGGGGGGCACCGAAGATGTTGCCCACGAAGATCGAGTACGCGGACCAGTTGAGGCCGAACTCGAACTCCAGCACGATCCCGGTGACGATGCCGACGGCCATGCTGATCAGGAAGATCCGGCCGAAGAAGCGGCTGAGCCGGTCCCAGGTGACGTCCTTGCTCCGGTACGCCTGCGTCTGCATCACCGCCACCAGCAAGCCCAACCCGATCGTCATGGGCACGAAGAAGAAGTGGAAGACGGTGACAATCGCGAACTGCCAGCGAGCGAGATCTAACGCCATGGCGCACTCTCCACGGTCAACACGTTCCGATCAACCCGAGGCATCCACCGCCAGTCCGGCTGGGTTGGCTCGTCATCGAGGCCGACAGGGTGTGACGTTTGGGCGGCCCTGCAAACACCTCAGCGAGACCTCACATGTCCGGTGGTCTGCGATCGCGCCAAGTGTGCACCGGCAGGAGAACCAATACTTGATGCGTTCTCATCAAAGTTTCGAGTTCGCTGGCCGGTGATCCCTGACCCGACGGCCACACCTCAAGGGCTGGACGCCCCCAGGAGCGCGGGAAGCCGGGTGAGCGGGTGGCTGTCGGCCTTCAGAGAAGGTGGTGCTGCACGGCGAGCGCGATCGCCTCCACCCGGTGGTGAGCGCCGAGCTTGGTCTCCAGCCGACTGATGTGGTTGCGCGCGGTGACGGGAGCGATCGATAGTTGGGCCGCGATCTGGGCCGTCCCCAGCCCGCGTGCCAGCAGCCGGAGCACCTCGAACTCCCGCCGGCTCAGTCGAGTGGGGATCGGTGCCGGTGCATCAGCAGCGGCTTGCGCCGTTGCAGATCGAGTGGCGGCCGGCCTGAACGGCTCGGGGTGGAAGAGGTGCATCATCAACGGTTGCTCGTTGCCGTCATCTTTGAGCAGCACGATGCTGTTCACGGCATCGACGGGCTCCCCGCCGCTGTCGCGCGCGATCACCCGGAAGCTCTTGGTCACGCGGCCCCGCTGCGCGTTCACCACGACCTGACAGAACCGCCGGCAGATCGGGTGTCCGTTGGGCTTGGCTCCCGCCATGACCTCGTAACAGGGTCGGCCCACCACGTCCTCAGCGCGGTGCCCGAGCAGCTGTTCGGCCGACGCCGACCAGTGGACGATGCGCTGGTCACCGTCCGCCACGAACAGGCCCTCGGCGCTGCGCATGCTGCGCACCGCGTGAAGGCGCTCGGACCCATTGTCGGCGGTTTGGCGCGTCATCACCCCGGATGAGGTTAGCCGCGACCTGTCCGGCCGGATAGGGTCCTTTAGCCCAGCATCCAGGGACCGTTCGGCCGCCGGACGCCTGCCGGGCCACCCCTCACGGTGGCGACCTCGACGCGCTGGTCGCACCCGTCGGCCAGCTCTCCTGCCCCTCCTGCTCCACCCGATCTGGGCCAACCGGGACACTCACGCGGTTGACAGGTTCCGCAAGAGGATCAGAGTCCGATAGGTGTACGGCTTCACCGAAGGAGGCACACATGGCACCCAGGCGCGACATCTATGTTGCCGAGGACGACGTGGCCCTTTGGGACGAGGCGGAGAACCTCGCCGGCGACGAAGGCTTGGCCGGCTTCCTCGCCGAGGCACTCCGAAGCTACATCCGGGAACATGGGGAGGTGGCTACCCCTCCAGGTGTGGCTGAACCCAACGTCTTCCCCGACAAGCTCGACTGAGCGAGGTCAGTGCAGGTAGGAGTCACGGCGGTTGTTCCCGGGGACGTTGTTGACGCGGGCGATGGGTGGGAGGCCGCTCAGGTGTTAGCGGCGGCACTGGATGGTCATGGAACGGCGCCGCAGGCCTTGCCCCAGATCGTGGCGGCGAGCCGCGAGGTCGTCGGCGAGAATCCCTTCACCGTGATCTTCGACCGCGGCGGCTACGACAGCAAGCTCTTCACCTGGCTGAACGAGGTGGGGATCGACTTCATCACCTACCAGCGAGGCGGGGCGAACCCGGCAGCGGAGGGGTTTCGGCGCCGGGAGGCCCGTTTCGAGGGCCTTCGGGTACGGATGCAGACCTCAATCGGCTCCCGCCCACCCACCCGGGGACCGCGTTACCGGTCACCCACCAGCTCGCCGTGCCCACCACTCCGGAACGCCAGCGCGAGCGTCGATGTCCAGACCCCTGGACCTGGAGGGCTCGGCAAGTATGCGAAACTGTGTATGTCTAACCGCGGCTGACCGAAGGGCACCCACTTGAAAACGCCGGGCGGTATTCTGCGCGGCCAGTCCAGCGCGGCCGACCCTCGCCAGGCTGCGCGCGAATTTCACGCCGCCGTCGACCAACCCGGTCCGGCCCTGGTCATCTTCTTCTGCTCGCGTGACTACGACCTCCACGTGCTCACGGCAGAACTGGTGAGTCTCTTTGGGACAGTCCCACTCGTGGGATGCACGACTGCCGGTGAGATCGGGCCCCTCGGCTATCGCGATTGCGGTGTCACCGGCGCAAGTTTTGGCCCCACCATGTTCGCCGCCGCGATCGGCCTGCTCCGCAACCTCAATGACTTCACCATCGAATCAGCCCACTCGCTCGAGCAAGTTCTGCTCCAGGAGCTGGAGAGCCTCAAACCCGGCTGTGACGCCAGCAACACCTTCGCGCTTCTCCTGATCGACGGCCTGTCGATGCACGAGGAACTGGTTGCCGCCGCGCTGCAGGGTGTACTTGGAGAGATCCCTCTGGTCGGTGGATCGGCGGGGGACGGCCTGCAGTTCGCACACACCCACGTCTACGCAAACGGCGCGTTCCACGAGAACAGCGCGGTCCTGGTGCTGGTCTCCACACCGTTGGCGTTCACACCATTCCAGACTCAGCACTTCACACCCGTCGGCAGGCGCGTGGTGGTGACAGCGGCCGATGCCGAGCGGCGCATCGTCCAGGAACTCGACGGCTCGCCCGCCGCCGCATACTACGCCGAGCTCATCGGTTCCACCGAGAGCAGCCTGAGCCCTGAAGACTTTGCGGACCACCCGGTCGTCGTTGTCATCGACTCCAACAGTTACGTCCGATCCATCCAGAAGGCCAATCCCGACGGCACCCTGACCTTCTACTGCGCCATCGACGAGGGCCTCGTGCTGCGCACCGCCTACGAAGAAGACCTGGTCGCGAACCTCGAGCAGGCCTTCGCCGCGATTCGCGGCCTCATCGGACCCCCTCAGCTGGTGATCGCGTTCGACTGCATCCTTCGCAAACTCGCAATCCAACGCGGTGGGTACCACGACACGGTCGAATCGCTTCTTCATGAGAACAGGGTGGTTGGGTTCAACAGCTACGGCGAACAGTACCGCGGCGTGCATGTCAATCAGACGCTCACCGGTATCGCCATCGGAGAGTTGACGCCGTGAGCCGGGCTTCTCCAACGCCACGAGAACTGGAGCTCGCCGCCGAACTGGCTCGTCTCGAAAAGATCAATACAGTGTTGATGGATCGTGCTGAACGAAGCACGAGCGTTCAGGGTTCCTCGTTCAGCCTGTTCCAGACCACCGTCATGCTGGAACAACACATTCGCCGCCGCACCGCAGAGCTCGAGGAGGCGCTGCACAAGAATGAACAGACCAATCGTGCCCTGCGAGCGGCTGAGGCCAGATTCCACGGAATTGTGAACCAGTCTCTGGTCGGCATCGCGCTCATCACCGACGGCCGGATCAGCTACGCGAACCCGAAGATGGAGGACATCTTCGGCCTCGGCGCAGGTGAAGCCGTTGGACTCGATCCGATGGACCTGGCCGCCGAGAGCGACCGAGCCCTGGTGGCCAAGAACGTCCGCGCCAGGATGGCTGGCGAGGCGGACGAGAGCGCGTACACGTTTCGCGGATTCCGCAAAGACGGCGTGCCCCTGGATGTTGAAGTCTACGGTAATGCCCTGCAAGTGGACGACCAGCGCATCATGGTCTCGATATTCCTGGACATCACCGAGCGCACGCGCATCGCGAGAGAGAACGAGGCACTGCAGGTCACGCTGCGAGAGCAATCGACACACGACGCCCTGACTGGCCTCTATAACCGTCGCTACTTGGAAGAGGCTCTGGGACGCGAGCTCGTCGTGGCCAAGCGCAGCGGCCACCCCGTGAGCGTCGTCATGGCAGACCTCGACTTCTTCAAGGCCGTCAACGACAGCTTCGGGCACCTCGCCGGCGACGAGGTGCTAAAGACGTTCGGTGAGTTGATGCGCCGCTCGTCGCGCGCAAGTGACTTCTGCTTTCGCTGGGGCGGCGAGGAGTTTCTCCTCCTCCTGCCCCATATGTCAGCGAACGATGCCGCCAACCGGGCCGAACAACTGCGCGGGGCGTTTGCCACCTCCGGCGTTGTGTGTGACGGGGTCAAGATTGCTATCACGGCGTCCTTTGGCGTTGCCTCATTTCCGCCCGACGGCACGACCATCGACCATCTCGTGAACGCCGCTGACGGTCGGTTGTACGTGGCCAAGACGTCGGGGCGCAACCGCGTCATTTCGACGTCCGAGCAACTGACTTGAACCGCCCTGGGTTCAATGCAGACCCTGGCGTGTGCGGAGCTCGCTGAGGTCCGATCCTTGGGCTCGTGTCGGGCAGCCCTGAGAAGGGCCGGTCACGATTCGGTCACGGGCTCTCACGGGGCATCACAATCCCGGCCATGGCATCTCAATCCCGTCACACGGCCTCCGTCTCGTGTGTCGCCGCCGTCACGGGCCCTGCGAGATGATCCACAGGAAGCACCCGGGCGAGTGCGCCCCGTCCCGGCTTAGTATCGGAGCGACAAACTATGGCTGAGGAGAAAGACTTCTACAGGAATCTGATCGATAACCTGTACGACGGGATCTACTTTGTCGATCGCGAACGAATGATCACCTACTGGAACAAGGGGGCCGAACGGATCACCGGCTACTCAGCCACGCAGGCGATCGGCCATGCCTGCCGCGACAACCTGCTCAATCACGTCACTGCCAACGGCGTTCCACTCTGTCTTGAACACTGTCCGCTTGCACGCGTCATGGAAGACGGCAAGCCACGCGAGGCCCACGTCTTTCTGCACCATGCTGACGGGCACCGCGTGCCCGTCCTCGTGCGCGGCTCGGTCCTCCGAGACGAGGACGGCACGATCGTTGGCGCGGTGGAAACGTTCAGCAACAACACCACGCTGATGAACGTCCAGCATGACGCGGCCGAGTTGCGTCGCACCACGCTGCGGGATGCGCTCACGGGCATCGGCAACCGCTTGCACCTGGATGGGCGTCTGCGCGCTGTGATTGCGGAGTGCAGCCAGAACGATGCCTCGGCGGGTCTGTTGTTCATGGACATTGACAATTTCAAACGCTGCAACGATACTTTTGGACATGAGGCCGGCGACAGAGCCTTGCGCATGGTCGGCAGCACACTGCGTTGCACCCTGCGCGCCACGGATACCGTTGGCCGCTGGGGCGGCGAGGAATTCATCGCCATCGTGGGCAACGTCCGAGACGAACCAACCCTGCTCAAGATTGCCGAACACCTGCGCATCATGGTTGAGTGTTCGCACCTCGACGTGGGAGCTGAGAGCCTGGCCATCACGATCTCGATTGGCGCTACCCTCTTGCGTGCCGGCGATACGGCCGAGTCCTTTGTTGGCCGGGCCGACCAGTTGATGTATCAGAGCAAGGAGGCAGGCCGCAATCGGGTCACCGTTGGATGACGGGCGAACGGACAGGCCCGTCTGAGGACCGACGTTGCTGTCGCCCTACTGAGGCATGACCACGGGGCGCCCTGACGGTGGGACTCGTGGGCAGAGGGGTGAACCACCCCGAGCATCCTGGAGGCTGACTCCATGAAACTCGGGGCGGTTCAAGCGGTTGGTTCGTGCAAGTTCGTGAGGTTCACCACCGCGCACCGGCTTACCGAGCCAGCGACACGCTTCGTCATGGATCGTCCAATGCGGCGCGCTCCTCGGCACTGAACACACGAGACCGGGTAACAAAGTGCTTGTCGCCACCCGCTGGAAGGGAGAACCCTTCCGGGGCCCCGTCGCCAACATCGAGAATGAGCTGAGTGTGCCTCCACACCTGATACTGCCGCCCGTCGATGTAGAAGGGGCACCGACCCACCGTACCGAGCAGGACATCATGCCCACCGATGATGAACTCCCCGTTGTCGAAGCAGATGGGGAGACTGCCGTCACAGCACCCTCCCGACTGAAAGAACATGACGGACCCTCGTTCGGCCACCAGGTGGGATATGGCCTCGAGGGCTGCCGGTGTGGCGGTCACCCGCCACACCGGCTCGGCCGCGGTTCGCTTCACCGGCCTGCCCGTGACGCTCAGAAGAACCCGAGAGGCTTGGTGCTGTAGCTCACCAAGAGGTTCTTGGTCTGGGAGTAGTGCTCCAGCATCATCTGGTGGTTCTCCCGGCCGACACCCGAGATCTTGTAACCCCCGAAGGCTGCGCCCGCGGGGTAGAGGTGGTAGCAATTGGTCCACACCCTTCCCGCCTTGATGGCCCGGCCCATCCGGTAGGCGAGGTTGCCGTTGCGAGTCCACACCCCCGCGCCCAAGCCGTAGAGCGTGTCATTGCCGATCTCCACGGCGTCCGCTTCATCCTTGAAGGTCGTGACAGCCAGTACTGGACCGAAGATCTCCTCTTGGAAGACCCGCATCTTGTTGTTGCCCTTGAGCACTGTCGGCTGGAAGTAGTATCCACCCGCCAGCTCTCCCTTCAGCTCAGCGGGTTGCCCGCCAATCAAGCACTCAGCGCCTTCCTGGCGACCGATCTCAACGTAGGAGGCGATCTTCTCCAGCTGCTGAGCAGAGACTTGAGGTCCGATCATCGTCGCCCGGTCGAGCGGATTGCCTTGGATGATCTTCTGGATCCGCCCCAGAGCACGCTCCATGAATCGGTCATAGATCGACTCTTGGACAAGCGCCCGGGAAGGGCAGGTGCAGACCTCGCCCTTGTTGAACGCGTACAGCACGAGACCCTCAACGGCCTTGTCCAAGAACTCGTCATCCTCAGCCATCACGTCTTCGAAGAAGATGTTGGGGGACTTGCCACCGAGCTCCACGGTCGAGGGGATGATGTTCTCCGCGGCGTATTGCATGATGAGACGCCCGGTGGTCGTCTCCCCGGTGAAGCCGATCTTGGCAATGCGTGGGCTTGTCGCCAGGGCCTTTCCGATCTCACCGCCCGGGCCGGTCACGATGTTGATCACACCTGGTGGCACCACGTCCGCGATCACCTCGGCCAGCTTCAAGATCGACCATGGCGTTGGGGACGCCGGCTTGAGGACGGTGCAGTTGCCGGCGGCCAGGGCTGGGGCGATCTTCCACGCAGCCATCAGGAGCGGGAAGTTGAACGGGACGATCTGCCCCACCACACCGAGCGGCTCGTGGAAGTGATAGGCGACAGTGTCCTTGTCAATCTCCGTCAGGCGACCTTCGAGCGAGCGGGTCGCGCCGGCGAAGTAGCGGAAGTGGTCGACGCACAGCGGGATGTCGGCGGCGAGCGTCTCTCGCACCGGCTTTCCGTTCTCCCAGGATTCGGCCACTGCCAGCATCTCGAGGTTGGCCTCGATGGCGTCTGCGATGCGGTTGAGAACCGCGGCCCGCTCGGCAAGCGAGGCCTCGCCCCAGGCCCCCTTGGCGCGGTGGGCGGCGTCGAGTGCCAGCTCCACGTCCTCAGCGGTGGACTTGGCCACCTCGCAGAACGGCTTGCCGTTGACGGGGCTGACATTCGCCATGTACTGCCCCTTGACCGGGGCAACCCATGCTCCCCCGATGAAGTTCTCGTAGCGAGGCTTGACCTCTACGAGACTGCCTGGGCGGCCTGGCGCCACGAAGACGTCTGTCGTCATCACTTGGTCCTCCATGTCAACTCTTCACATTCCCTGACACAACGAGTATCTGCGGTACTGCTCCCTGACACAGCCCTGCCCTGACCGGCGCAGCCCGTGGCGCTCGCCCCGTCGGCGAGCTCGCCTTGTTGGCTGGTTTGACCACACCAGATTCACTTGACGTCCCAACTGGGAAGACGCCGGTTATCAGCGTGGACATGGTGGGCGTCGCCTGGTGCGTCCAGGAGGCCACGTCGACCATCAGGATGGCACCCTGGACCCTCGGTGTCAACCGCGACCACGGGCTTCCGCCAAGGCGTGCTTCACGCGCTCTTGGGCAGCCGCTCCAACGGGCTTCCCAACGATATCGTTTCCAGCCTTCGCGGATGGGTCGGCGGATGACGCCCTTGGCACGCTCCATGCTCAAGCTGGAGCCGTCGCATGACCCGGCTCGCTATGGTTGACATCCCCGCGCTGTCCATGACGGGCCAGTACACGACAGCCCTCGCCGACCAGCGACAGCCACGAGCGACAGGAGGGTGGCATGGCCACAGCAAAAGCGAGCCCACGGATCGTTCAGAAGCGCGGGGTCGAGCTGCTTCGCGACCCCGAGCTCAACCGATCAACGGCCTTTACCGAGGAGGACCGTGAGGCGTTCGGCCTCACTGCACTGCTTCCTTCAGGGGTCGACACGGTGGACATCCAGGTGCAGCGAGCCCGGCAGCAGCTGGACGACAAGCCGACCGACCTGGAGCGCTACATCTACCTCATCAGCCTGGCAGACAACGACGAGACACTCTTCTTCAAGGTCGTCATGTCGGATCCGGCGCACTTTCTCCCCATCGTGTACGACCCGACGGTCGGAGAGGCGTGCCTCAAGTTCGGCCACATCTTCCGCCGCCCGAGAGGCATGTACCTGTCGGTGAAGCACAAGGGGCGGATGGCAGAGGTCATGCGGAATTGGCCGATCGCAGATGTGCGCGTCATCTGTGTCTCCTCCGGCGGACGCATCCTTGGTCTCGGCGACCTGGGTGCGAACGGCATGGGCATTCCCATCGGCAAGCTGCAGCTGTACACGGCATGCGCCGCCGTCCCACCCCAGCACCTCCTTCCCATCCACATGGACGTCGGCACCACGAACACCGGGCTGATCAACGATCCGCTTTACCTGGGGCTTCGGATGCCACGGATCAGCACAGAGGAGCTGGACGAGGTCGTCGACGAGTTCGTCGAGGCCGTCCAGCAGGTGTTCCCCGGTTGCTGCGTCCACTTCGAGGACTGGAAGGGTGAGGATGCGATGCACCTCCTTGCCCGGTACCGCGACCGCGTCTGCTGCTACAACGACGACATCCAGGGCACCGCGGCCGTGACACTCGCCGGCGTGTTGACCGCGCTTCGCGTCACCGGTGGGCGCCTGCGCGACCAGCGCTTCCTGTTCTTGGGCGCTGGCTCCGCCGGCATCGGCATCGCCAACCTGGTCGCGTCGGCGATGGCTCGTGCCGGACTGGCGGAGGACCAGGCGCGGTCGCAGATCAGCTTGTTCGACGTCAACGGCCTGCTCGAGCCGAGCCGCACCGATCTCTTCGACTTCCAGAAGCCGTACGCCCACCCGCATGTGCCTTCGCGCGACTTCGTGGCCGTGATCGAGTCGGTCAAGCCGACCGCCATCATCGGCGTGAGCACCAAGGGCGGTGCGTTCACCAGGAAGGTCGTGGAGTCGATGGCGCGGATCAACGATCGGCCGATCATCTTCGCGTTGTCCAATCCCACCGAGCGCGCGGAATGCACGCCAGAGCAGGCGTATGCCTGGTCCGGCGGCCGCGCGCTGTACGCGGCTGGCGTGCAGTTCCCATCCGTTCGCGTCGGGAACCGCACGCTTACTCCCGGGCAGGCCAACAACCTCTACATCTTCCCGGCGGTCGGGCTCGCGATCTACGCCACCAGAGCCACGCGGGTGACCGACGAGATGTTCGTCCAAGCAGCACAGGCGCTCGCCGAGCAAGTCACCGAGCAGGAGTTGCAGAGCGGGTTGCTCTACCCGCCGCAGACAGACATCCTGAAGACGGAGGTCAGCATCGCGGTGCGTGTCGCCGACCTCGTATTCGAGCGAGGACTCGCAGGCGTCGACAGGCCGAGCGATGTGCGCGTCTTCGTCGAAGCGCAGCTGTACACGCCAGCGTACACAGGGAACGGAACGCGGTGATGGTGACGCTCACATCGGACGGTGAGGCCCTCGAGCACGTGCCGAGCGGTGCCGGGGCACCCAGGACCCGGATCGACGCCGTCGTCGTCGGCGGGTATCCGGATCGCTCCTAACGCGCCACCTGGTGCAGCCGTGAGGCTGTATGGTGTTGCATGAATTCCCGGTCGACCAGGGAGGCCGACTGATCAACATTGAAGTCGCATCTCTGCTGAAGCCCAGCCCACGGTCGAAGGGACCGTGGGCTGGGCAGGCACGCCGGCGTTTCGTCTTCACCGCCGGTGCGGCATTGGTCTTCTGTGTGGCGGCGTGTGGCTCGACGAGCACAGCCCCGAGCGCCACCGGCACGGCGACAGCACCGGCGCCAGCGGCACCCACGGCCACGCCGACCCCGACCCCGACACCGACACCGACCTCGACACCGGCGCCGGTCGCGGTGATCGGCCCCGGCGCGGCAGATCCCATCACCGCGGTGGATGATGCCCTCGGCGAGAGCACTGGGTGCACGCTGACCCTCATCGCCCAACCGTGTCCCATGACGCTGCGTCTGGCCACGCGGATCGAGTCGCATCCCTTCACGGGGACCGGCGGCGGCGCGGCGTGGCGATGCCGGTGCCAGAATCAGACGGGCACCTCGACCTTCGCGCTGATCTCGCAGAGCGGAACCACCACGTACGTGTCCGAGAGCATCCCGGGGGGGTCGACGTCGATAAGCCTGCGGTGGACGGTGCTCGAGATCGCGGGCGCGTGGTTCGTCGATGATCAGGACACCGGGTGCACGGCGACCTCGATCTACAGCACCGCCTACGACTACGACGCGATCACCTCACCGGCGCCGACCTGCTGATCGTCGCCGCGGGGCGCGCTCCGCTGCCATCATGCGGCAGATGTGGCGTCCACAGCTATCCGATCGTTTGACCTGCTTATCGCACTAACCATCCCACACACTCCACCCCTCGGCAGCCGCCGTGCCCCCCATCCTCGCCGCCAGCTGGCACGTTTGCTAGGCGGAGCACGCGTCGGTGAGCCGGGACCCGCGGCCTTCCCCGGGCGACTCGGGCGACCCTAACCGCGAAGGCCAGGCCCGCAGGCGGGATGCGCGATCCGCGTGCGAGCAGGACGGCGTTACGTTCCGGTCCATGCAGACCGTCCGCCTCGTCTCTCTTGGAATTGCCTGGAATCCCCTCGACATGGCTGGATTCTGTTGGACACGGTCCCTGGCTGTTCCGACTGCCCAGCGTGACGTAGCTGCCGGAGGCTCATCGGTCACCTCACCACCCTCGACCACCCCGGTCTCCGCACCGGCTCCCACCCTCTACTCACCGATCCGGGTCAGAGCACGGTGGGGTGCTCCCGCCTGCTCAGCATCTCGATGGTCACCTCGAGCGCGTCGAGGGCGTAGCGAATCCGGGCCAGCGCATCCTCTACCCGATCCCCCGGCCGCGCGAGGTACATCAGCCAGATGCGGCCGATGTGGATCTGCGTGATTCGCCGGACCTCCGCGTAGGCGCTCTCGAGATCGGCGCAGAGGCGCTCCATGCCCGGCGTGGACTGCAGCTGAGCCCTGCTCCTGTCCCACGCCCTGGTTCGGAGCAGCTTCTCGGGCAGCCGTCTCCTTCCGAGCGCTTCGTCGATCTGCCCCTCGGCGTCGCCGAGCTCTGCCACCAGGAGACGCAGGACCGCAAGGGGCTGCGTCTCCTGGGACGCGTGACCGGTTCGCCACCCGGAACGCGGAAGTCGACGCCACCACGCAAGCAGATCGGGCATCCTCAGCCCAGGCTAGCATCCCCCCGGAGCTCCTTGCCGCTCACCCTCGAGCTCTGACCTTCAGTCGAGCGCCGTCGAGTCAGGGCCCGCCAAGAGATGGCCGAGTAAGCCGGACGGCGCCGACCCATGACCCTCCCCCGGCGGAGGCGGACCGCCACCACCAGGGCCGCCATCTCCCCCCTCCCCCCGCAGCGGCGAGGCTCTGGGCGTTGCCGGGAATCCCAGCACTGAACTGAACTTATCTGGCTGTCGGGGAGCGCGGACTCGAACCGCGGACCCCTGGTCCCCCAGACCAGTACTCTAACCATCTGAGCTACTCCCCGACGGGTCCACGCCAAGTCTAGCGGAAGGCCCACCGGCCTTTCCCTGCTCCGGCCCGCGAGAGCGGCCCCGTACGTGCCGTCGGCCGGTCGAACGGCCCCCTCGTCCCGCCTCCGGCGGGGATCTGAGCGGCCGCAAGGAGCCGTGCGTCTCGCGCGACGCGCAGGGACCTGGCGCATTCGTGGCAAACTCCGCTGACATGCATCGCACCGTACGCCTCGCCGCCTCTGCCGCCCTCGGCTATGCGATCGGATCGATCCCTTCGGGGGTCCTGGTGGGACGCCTCAGCCGCGGGATCGACGTCCGGGAGCACGGCAGCCACAGCATGGGCATGGCCAACGTCCTTCGCACCGCCGGACGCGGCCCCGCCGCGATCACGCTGGCCCTCGACATCGGCAAGGGCGCCGCGGCGGCCCGGCTGGGCGAGGCCATCACGCGCGATCGCGGCGGAGGCGCGGCCGCGGGCCTGGGAGCGGTGGTCGGGCACTCGTGGCCGGTCTTCGTGGGCTTCCGGGGCGGGAAGAGCTCCGCCACCCTGTTCGGTGCCGCCAGCGTGATAACCCCTCCGGTCGCCGGTGTCTCCTTGATCGCAGGCGCCGGCGCCCTCGCCATCACCCGAAGGACGTCCGTGCTCTCGCTCTCCGGAAGCATCGCCGGGGGCCTCGCCGCGCTGGTCCTGGGACTGCGCCGCCGTGACGCCGCCGGCCTCGCCCTGGCGCTGCCCGGGGTCGCGGTGGTGATCTACCGCCACCGGGAGAACATCAGCCGGCTGATCCGGGGCGTCGAGCCCGCCGTGGGTGACCCCGACACGAGCGACCCCGTCCCCACCGCCTGACCGGGCACGTCCTCCCCGGGCATCCTGCGCACCGCGCCTCTGCCGGCCGGCGCGCGCCGCGAGCGAGCCCCTCCCCTGGGACGCGCGCCGAAGGGGCTCCCCCCTCCCCGGCCGGGTCCGGAGGGGACCCCGCCGCCCGGGGCGCCCGTGAGGGCAAACCCGAGAGCGGGATCCCGCGGGCCCTTCCCGATCAGAAGACCCTGATCGACACCTCCGCCGGCTCGTTCAGCAGCCCCTTGATCTCCTCGTTCACCTTGAGCAGGGTGAGCGACGCACCCGCCATCTCGAGCGATGTGCAGTACTCGTTCACGTAGCTGCGGAAGACCTTGATGCCCTGCGCCGCAAGCTTCTTGTGCGCGATGCCATAGAGCAGGTAGAGCTCGCCGATCGTCGTCCCGCCCAGCCCGTTGATCATGAGGGCGACCTCGTCACCGCTCTTGAAGGGGAGGTCGGGCACCACCGCGTTGAGGAAGATGTCGACGATCTCCGTGGCCGAGACCAGCTTGGTGCGCTGGCGGCCCGGCTCGCCATGGATGCCGATGCCGACCTCCATCTCGTCGTCGGCGATCTCGAACAGCGGTGATCCCTTGACCGGCGGGGTGCAGGAGCTCAGCGCGATACCGAGCGTCCTCACGTTGGCGATGACGTCATTGCCGATGCGCACCAGCTCCTCGAGCGACGCGCCCTTCTCCGAAGCCGCGCCCACCGCCTTGATGACGAAGAAGTTGCCGGCTACGCCGCGCCGTCCCACCGTCCAGGTCGAGTCCTTGACGGCCACGTCGTCGTTGACGAGCAGCGTCTCCACCTTGATGCCGTCCGCCTCGCACATCTCCCGGCCCTGCTCGAAGGCGAGCCGGTCACCGGTGTAGTTGTTGACGAGGTGAAGAACCCCCTTTGGCGAGTTCAGCAGCTTGGTGGTCTCGTACACGAACTCCACCGGCGGTCCGGCGAAGACGTCACCGGGGCAGGCCGCGTCCAGCATGCCCTTGCCCACGATCATGGTGTGGGCGGGCTCGTGGCCGGAGCCGGACCCCTGAATGATCGAGACCTTGTTCGCCTGGGGCATGTCGGCGCGGTAGATGAGATTGTACTTGGGCTCGTACTTGAGCCTCCCATCACTGGCCAGGTAGATCCCCTCCAGCATCTCGGGAACGAATTGCCTCGGGTCGTTGACGAATTTCTTCATGTGTCAGTCTCCCTCTATTCGTACTTCTCGCGCCAAGCGGCACTGATGCTTTGCAAGATGACGCCGACGGCAGTCGCCCCGGCGTCGACCGAGCCGATGCTCCGCTCCCCGGTATAGGCGGCACGGCCGCGCATGGCCAGCATCGGCTTGGTGCCCTCCGCCGCCCGGACCGCCACGTCCGCCGCCTCCTGGAGCGCTGCGCTCCCGTGGTCCTGCACCGCCTCGGGACGGGCCAGTTCGGCTTCCAACGTATCGATCGCAGGGACCAGGGCATCCAGGAGCGTCTTCTCTCCGAGCGACGCCCCCCCGCGGTGCATGATGCCCGCGACGGCGGCGCGGAGGATGGCGATCACGTCGGCACCGGTGAGCTCGGTCTTGTCGCCGGCCGCCTGCGACGCCCGCAGGAATGCCGTGCCCCAGATCGGACCGCTGACCCCACCTACCTTGCCGGAGAGCACGAAACCCACCTTCTTGAGGACCGCGCCCACGCTGCTCCGGTCGAAGGTGTCGTAGTCGCTGACCACCACCTCGAAGCCGTTCCGGAGTGAGTACCCGAAGTCGCCGTCCCCAACCACGCTGTCGAGCTCAGCGAAGTAGACGGCATTGTCGACGATGGTCTTCGCCATCGTCCTCAGAACAAGATCGACGTCATCGATTGCGCTCGCCGCCATCCTGTGTGCTCCTCTGCTTCCCTGATATCTCTGAGTCGTTGTCCCCCAGGCAGGCCTCCAGGTCGGTCAGTGCGACGAAGTCGCCTGAGTGTGAACTGCTCCGGTTGGCGATCACCACGCTCCTCTCCCCCTCGGGGTCGCCCAGCGACGAGACCACCAACACCGCCTCGCTGAAGTCCTCGTGGGCCGTGTAACCGTTGATGGTGATGACACAGCGCAGACCGGCGGCCCGCGCCGCTTCGAGTCCGTTGCGCGAGTCCTCGATGACGAGCACCCCGCCCGGATCCGCGCCCAGCTTCTCGAGTGCCAGAAGATAGATGTCGGGAGCCGGCTTCTTGTGGGGGACGCAGTCGCCGGCGAGCAGGACATCGAAGCGCGCCGCGCGCTCCGGGCCCGCCGCCTGCTCCAGGATGGCCCGCACCGACGGCTCCGCCGACGTCGAAGCCACCGCCAGCCTCCACCCCGAATCCTGAGCCTCACCGATGATCCGCCGGATGCCCGGCCGCGGCGGCAGCTTCCCGGCGGCCACCATCTCCGTGTAGATCTGGGTCTTGCGCTTGTGCCACGCGCCGAGCAGCGCCGCCCTGCCCTCCCGATCGGCCGGCAGGTGGTGGGCGCGGACAAACTCCGGAGTGAGCTCGCTCGCCATCCGCTCCTTGCCGCCGGCGATCTCCAGCTTGTGGCCGTATTCCTCCTCCGACCACTGCAGCGGCACACCGACCTCCGCGAAGGTCTGATTGAAGGCCGGCAGGTGGCCGTACCGCTCGGTGTCGGCGAGCACGCCGTCGCAGTCGAAGATGATCGCGCTCACTCCCAGGCCTTCCCCTCGCTTCCGAAGAGCCGGATGTGGTACTTCGCCATCTCCATGACGGCGGTCCGCTGCGCCGTGAAGATGGCGGGCGGATCGTACACGCCGGGGTGCGCGCTCATGTACTCGTAGCCGGACTTCATGAAGGCGATCTTCAGAGCGGTCGAGATGTTCACCTTGGCGCAGCCCCGGCCGATCAGATCGCTGAACTGCTCCGGCGTCATCCCCGTCCCGCCATGGAGGGCGACCGGGATGCCGGTGGCCTCGACGATGTCGGTGACGCGCTGGCTGTCGAGGTGAGGGGTGGTCGCATAGACGCCGTGGGCGTTGCCGATCGCCGGGGCGAAGACGTCGACCCCGGTGGCGCGTACGAAGTCGACCACCGTCTTCAGCGACTGGACGTGCTCCGCCTCGTCGCCGGTCATCTCCTCGGTTCGCTTGAAGCCCTCGATCTCGCCCTCGACGTCAGCCCCATGACGGCGCGCCTCATCGACCACCTCGATGCACTGGCGCATGTTCTCCTCAACGGACAGCTTGCTCGCGTCGAAGAGGACGGAGTTCCAGCCCATCGCCAGGCATTCGCTGATGAGGGCACGATCGGGGCAGTGATCGAGATGGAGTGCGACCGGAACCGTGATGTTCTCGGTCATCTCGCGCCACATCGCGTACATGACGCCGACCCCTGTCATCACCACGTGCTTGACCGAGGTCTGGACGATCACCGGAGCGCGCAGCTCCTCCGCCGCCGCCAGCACCGCCTCCATGGAGAGGTCGTTGACGACGTTGATCGCCGCCACGCCGTACTTTTCCTGGAAGGCTCGCTGGAGGATGGATTTCGTGGTGACCACAGGCATATCTACACCTCCCCTTGGGATGGCAGGGGGTCGCCGCCAGCCCGACCCGCCATCGCCGGCTCATGGGCTGCGAGGTCAAGAACGGCCCGCGCGTTGCCCTCGTCCACAACCAGGACCCCGATCACCCCAGCACGCAGGATCCCCAGGATCGCCCGCGGCTTCTCCGGTTCGCTGACCACCGCCACCACCGTCCCCACGCGGCGCAGGTGTTCGACGGTCAGGGCCAGAAGCCGGTCCTGGTGAGGGGAGGCGACGGGGCGTCCGTCGATGTCGACGTAGTTCCCCAGCACGTCTCCGACCGCCCCCTGGCTCCGCAGCCGTGCGATCTCGTCGGTGGTCAGACAGCCCGACCTCACCATCGTGCATCCGTCGTCGGTGCCCCCGATGCCGACCAGGGCCACGCTCGCCTGCGCGGCCCGGTCCAGGCTTTGGGCGATCGCCTCCTGGGCGAGCAGCTGGTCCCGGATCTCGACGCTCTCCACATAGGCAGGCGCGTACAGGCTCACCGCCTGGCCCCCGCAGCCCGCGGCGAGGGCGCGGCAGATCTCGTTGGGGTTGGTCGGCGCCGCGACGCCCGGCGAGCCCCCCATCGCGCTGACGAAAGTGACGTCCAGCCGGCTCCCCGGCCGGAAGAAGCGGGGCACCTCGCCGACCGCGCGTCCGTGGCTCACCGCCACCACACAGCCGTCATGGAGACGCCGCTCCAGGTACCGCGCGGCGCGCTGGGCGACGGCCTCGCGCTCCGCCAGCGGGTCGGAGCCCGCCGAGCAGACGATCGCGTCGCTCAGGCCGAAGGTCTCGCGGAGCTGGCTCTCGAGCTCCAGCCGCAGCCACGGGGGGGCCTGGATGTGGATGGCGACGACCCCGGAGCGGCGCGCACGGTCCAGGAGGCGCTGGACCTTGGGCCGGGAGAGGGCAAACTCGCGGGCGATCTCCTCTTGAGTGCGTTCGTCCACGTAGTACCGCTGAGCCAGCCGAGCGAGGAGCTCGTACTCGTCCTCGCGCAATTCCTCGCGCAGCTCGTCCCGCACGCTCCCACCGCCCGTCACTCACGCAGCCATGAGCAAATGCTCACCGATGCACAGATTATCGGCTCAGGGACGTCCAGATGCAAGACGCTCGCGCGTGGCTCCGCGTCAAGAGGAGGCCGAGCTCAGGTCCAGGCGAGGACGCGGGCGATCCGAGCGCCCCGCGCGTCAAGCCTCATTCGTCGTCGTCGTCCACCCACTCGAGGGTGCGCGCGACCGCCTTCTTCCATTTCCGGAAGCGCCGCTCCCGGGTCTCGGGGTCGAGCCTGGGCAGCCATTCGGCGGCCTTGTGCCAGTTGGCGCGGAGACTCTCCACGTTCGGCCAGAAGCCCACGGCGAGACCGGCGGCGTAGGCGGCGCCCAGGGACACCGTCTCTGCCACGATCGGCCGGACGACCGGCACGCCGAGGTTGTCGGCGAGGAGCTGCATCATCAGGTTGTCGGCGGTCATCCCGCCGTCGGCCTTCAGCACCCGGAGCACGGTCCCTGCGTCGCTGTTCATGGCGTCGATGACCTCACGGGTCTGCCACGCCGTCGCCTCCAGCACCGCCCGGGCCAGGTGCCCCTTGGTGGTGTAACCGGTGAGGCCGGCGATCACGCCACGCGCGTCAGAGCGCCAGTGTGGCGCAAAGAGGCCGGAGAAAGCCGGCACCACGTAGACGCCACCGCTGTCCTCCACGGTCCGCGCGAGGGTCTCGATCTCGGCGGCGCTGGAGATCAGGCCCAGCTTGTCGCGCAGCCACTGCACCAGAGCTCCGGTGACCGCGATGGAGCCCTCGAGCGCGTACGTCGGCGGCTCGCCAGCGATCCGGCATCCCACGGTTGTGAGCAGCCCGTGGGTGGACTCGACCAACCGGTCGCCGGTGTTGAGGAGCAGGAAGCTCCCAGTGCCGTAGGTGCACTTGGCCTCTCCGGCTGCGAAGCAGGTCTGGCCGAAGAGCGCCGCCTGCTGGTCCCCCAGAGCGGCGGCGACCGGGAGCCCGCGGAGCGGTGCGCCGGCCTCACCGTACGGCTCCGAGGAGGCATGGATCTCCGGCAGCATCGCCCGGGGCACCTTCATCGCTTCGAGGAGCTCGTCGTCCCAGTCCAGCGATCTGAGGTCCATGAGCATGGTCCGGCTGGCGTTGGTGACGTCGGTCACGTGGCGGCCGGTCAGCTTCCAGATCAGCCAGGTGTCCATGGTCCCGAAGAGCACGGTGCCCCTCTCGGCGCCGTCCCGAGCCCCCTCCACGTGGTCGAGGATCCACTGGATCTTCGGCCCCGAGAAGTAGGTCGTGAGGGGAAGCCCGGTCTTGGCCCGGAAGCGGTCCTTCCCCCCTTCAGCGGCGAGGCGGTTGACGATCTTGTCGGTGCGGGTGTCCTGCCAGCTGATCGCGTTGTAGATCGGCCGGCCGCTGTCGCGGTCCCACACCACAGTGGTCTCCCGCTGGTTGGCGATCCCCAGGGCAACCAGGTCGGCGAGCTTGAGCTCGGCCTTCTCCAGGGCATCCGGCACCACCTGGAGCACGTTGCCGAGGATCTCCTCCGCATCCTGCTCCACCCATCCGGGCCGGGGGAAGAGCTGCCGGTGCTCCTTCTGAGCCACCGACACCAGGCGACCCCGCCGGTCGAACAGCATGCAGCGCGACGACGCGCTCCCCTGGTCGATGGATGCCACGTAGGCGCCCGTCACCTGGCCACCTCCCTTCCGCCCTCGCCCCCCGGGGACGAAAGCGGCGGAGCCATGGCGGAAGCTGTCACACCGGCCCGTTCAGCGCCACGATGAGTTCCAGTCTCCCGGGCGGTCGATGCGCTGTCAAGCTCCCGGGCCGGTGCCCGCGGCGCGCGCCGCCCGGCTACCACGGGATCGCCCCCAGGTCGCGGGAGATCGCCCGCGCCGACTCGCGCACGTACGCGACCAGATCGCTGCGAGGAAGCTCCGATTCGCACAGCCGTTCGATCGGCCCCGAGATGGCGATGGAACCGACGGTGCGCTCGCTGCGGTCGGTGATCGGAGCGGCGACCGAGCCCTCGCCGTCGACCAGCTCCCCGATGTCGGCAGCCCAGCCGCGCCTCTTGACCTCCTTGAGCGCGACGGTCAGCTGTTTGACGTCGGTGATCGTGCGGGCGGTGAAGCGCGTCAGCTCTTCCCCGTCCAGCTCGGAGAGCACGTAGGGGCTGGCAGCGAGCAACGCCTTGCCCAGCGCGGTCGCGTGGAGGGGCAGCAGCGAGCCCACCTGCAGCACCTGGTAGCTGTCATCGGGGCGGAAGACGTGGTGAACCACCAGTACCCGGCCGTCGTGAAGGGTGCCGATCCGCACCGTCTCGTTGCTGCGAGCGGCCAGCGAGTCCGCCCAGTTGAGCGCCCGCGAGCGCAGCTCGTTGCCGTCCAGGTACGTGCTGCCGAGGTGGAGCAGCGCCGCTCCGAGCTGGTACTTCGCCGAGTCCGGGTCCTTCTCCACGAATCCGACCTGTTGGAGGGTGCGCAGGATCCCGAAGACCGTCCCCTTGGGCAGGCCCATCTGTGCCGACAGCTCCACCAGGCTGAGGCGGCGAGCCCGCCCGGACAGCAGGTGCATCACCTGGGCGGCACGTTGAATCGATTGAATCGGCCGCGGCATCTGGGTACCCTACCTGATCGGTGGGGCATTCTGAAGAGTGGGTTGACAATGCCCTACGGTACCGGATAATGACCAACGCGTCTAGGGCCGGCCGAACCCCAACCGCCCCCAAGGGGAGGGGCGGAGGTTCAGGAAGGGAGGAGCTGACGCATGAGGGCTGTGGCGTGCGACGGGCGCGAGGGTGCCGCCCGGTTTCCACAGGTGAACCAAGTTATCGCTTGGACCAATTGGAGGGTTTGGCATGGCTGACGAGTACCAACCGATACACGGCGCAGGCCGGCAGACATTCGGTCTGCACGGCCTCTGGGGCGAGTTATCGGCGGAGTTCCTGGGGACGATGACCCTGATCATGTTCGGTGACGGGGTCGTCGCCATGGCGGTCGCCGCCCTCCCCGGGTCGGGCAGGGCCGCCACGCCCACCACCATCTTCATGGCCAGCGGCGACTGGCTGCTGATCACCTTCGGATGGGCGTTCGCCGTCATGTTCGGCGTCTACGTCGCGGGCGGCATCAGCGGGGCCCACCTCAACCCGGCGGTGACCCTGGCCCTGGCGCTCCGGCGCCGCTTCCCCTGGAGGAGCGTGCTCCCCTACTGGATCGCCCAGGTGGTGGCAGCATTCGTCGGCGCAGCGATGGTCATGTGGGTCTACCACGACGCCATCGCCGCCTACAACACCGCCGCACACCTGGTCCCCTCGGCGGGCAACGCGCTGGCCACCTACTCCATCTTCGCCACCTTCCCCGCCGCCTACTTCCACGGGAGCATCGGGGGACCGTTCCTCGATGAGGCGGTGGGCACCGCACTGCTGATAATCGGCATCTTTGCGGTGACCGACGCACGCAACACGGCACCGACCAGCAACCTCGGGCCGCTCATCGTCGGCTTCGTGATCTTCGCGATCGGCACCTCGTTCGGAGCCAACACCGGGTACGCGATCAACCCCGCCCGTGACTTCGGGCCGCGCCTCTTCGCGTTCGTCGCAGGCTACGGTCAGGTTGCCCTGCCCGGGACGTTCAACAACGGCAAGGGCTTCTCGTTCAGCGACTACTTCTGGATTCCGATCATCGGTCCTCTCGTCGGCGGTTGCGTCGGGGCCATCGTCTACGACTTCTTCATCGGCGACGTGCTCCACTCACGCAAGTCGCGGACCGGTGCGGCCGACGCGGTGCCGGAGGAGATCGGCCGTTCCGAGCCCAACATCCGGCCCGACAGGCCGATGGCGTAGCAGGCAACGACCATGAAGAAGCTGATCAATCGCGTCGAGGACGTTGTCAAAGAGGAGCTGGAAGGCATCGTCGCCGCTCATTCCGACCTCGTGCGGGTGCACTTCGCGCCCAACTACGTGGTTCGGGCCGACGCTCCGGTCAGCGGCAAGACGGCGCTCGTCTCCGGCGGAGGCTCGGGGCACGAGCCGATGCACGGAGGCTTCGTGGGGATGGGCATGCTGGATGCGGCCTGCCCGGGTGAGGTCTTCACCTCGCCGACTCCCGACCAGATCCTGGAGGCCACCAAGGCGGTCAGCGGCGGCGCCGGGGTGCTCCACATCGTCAAGAACTACACCGGTGACATCCTCAACTTCGAGATGGCCGCGGACCTCGCCAAGGCCGACGACATCGAGGTGGAGGCGGTGGTCATCAACGACGACGTGGCGGTTCAGGACAGCCTGTACACCGCCGGGCGGCGAGGGGTCGGCACCACGGTGCTCGCGGAGAAGATCTGCGGAGCCGCGGCGGAGGCCCATGGGTCGCTCAAGGACGTCGCCGAGCTGTGCCGTCGGGTCAACGCGAACGGGCGGAGCATGGGCATGGCCCTGACCTCCTGCACCGTGCCCGCGGCCGGCAAGCCGACCTTCGACCTGGGCGAGCAGGAGATGGAGATCGGGATCGGCATCCACGGTGAGCCGGGTCGCGAGCGCCGCGCGCTGGCGAGCGCCGACGAGGTCGTGGAGATGCTGACCCGCCCGATCGTCGAGGACCTGCCTTTCAAGCGGGGCGATTCGGTTCTGGCGTTCGTCAACAGCATGGGCGGCACTCCGCTCATCGAGCTCTACATCGTCTATCGAGCGCTCTCGCGCTACCTGGACGGCGTGGGCGTGAAGATCGGGCGCAAGCTGATCGGCCCCTACATCACCTCACTTGAGATGGCGGGCTGTTCCATCACCCTGCTCCGTCTCGACGACGAGATGACCAGGCTGTGGGACGCACCCGTCAACACCCCAGGGCTGCGCTGGGGAGTCTGAGCAGCAGAAGAGATCGGTTAGAGGGCAGCGGCGATGGCCATCACGTATGAGCAGGGACTTGCTTTCGTGCAAGGCTTCGCCGCTGCCATAGCCGAGAACAAGGAGTACCTCACCCAGTTGGACTCCGAGATCGGCGACGCCGACCACGGGACCAACATGAACCGGGGCATGCAGGCGGTGCTGCCCAAGGTCGGCTCCCTGGAGGGGGCCGACCTGTCGCAGCTCTTCAAGACGACCGCGATGACGCTGATCTCGACCGTGGGCGGAGCCAGTGGGCCTCTCTACGGCACCCTCTTCTTGGGGCTGGGCACTGCCGTCACGGGCAAGACCGCGCTATCGACAGAGGACTGGAGCCAGGCCCTCGATGCCGCCGTTCAGGCGGTGCGGGCGCGGGGCAAGGCCGAGCCCGGGGACAAGACCATGATCGACGCCCTGCAACCGGCCGCCGACTCGCTGCGCGAGGCGGCGCAGGATGGCGCCACGCTCGAGGCGGCGCTCGCCGCTTGCGAGCAGGCGGCCGAGCAGGGCATGCAGGCCACCATCCCGCTGGTGGCGCGCAAGGGCCGGGCGAGCTACCTGGGAGAGCGCAGCGCCGGGCATCAGGACCCGGGGGCTACATCGTCCTGGCTGCTGGTCCGGGCAGCCCGACAGGCAATCACGGCTGAAACGTGAGCTGGGAGTAAGGAGAACGATATGGCTGAATACGTAGGGGCGCTGGACCAGGGAACAACCAGCACCCGTTTCATGATCTTCGACCACTCCGGGGGGGTGGTCGGCATCGACCAGAAAGAACACGAGCAGATCTACCCCAAGCCGGGCTGGGTCGAGCACGACGCCCTGGAGATCTGGACGCGCTGCCAGGAAGTGATCAAGGGCGCACTGCAGAAGACCGGCCTCAAGGCCTCCGATCTGGCGGCGGTGGGCATCACCAACCAGCGCGAGACCGCCGTGGTCTGGGACAAGACCACCGGCAAGCCGGTGCACAACGCCATCGTCTGGCAGGACACCCGCACCGACACCATCTGCAACGAGCTGGCCAAGGACGGCGGTCAGGATCGCTTCCGGGCCAAGGTCGGCCTGCCCCTGGCCACCTACTTCTCCGGCCCCAAGGTCAAGTGGCTGCTGGAGAACGTCGAAGGGCTGCGTGCCAAGGCCGAGGCCGGTGACCTGGCTTTCGGCAACATCGACACCTGGTGCCTCTGGAACCTCACCGGCGGGGTCGACGGCGGTCTCCACATCACCGACGTGACCAACGCCAGCCGCACCATGCTGATGAACCTGGAGACCCTGGACTGGGATCCGGAGATCCTCAAGATCATGGGCATCCCCAAGGCGATGCTCCCCCAGATCCGTCCCTCCAGCGAGGTCTACGGCAAGTGCGTCGGCGACCTGGCCGGCATCCCCATCGCAGGCGACCTGGGCGACCAGCAGGCGGCCATCTTCGGCCAGACCTGCTACTCGGTCGGCGAGGCCAAGAACACCTACGGCACCGGCAACTTCATGCTCCTCAACACGGGCACGGAGCCGGTCCAGTCCAAGAACGGCCTGCTGACCACCCTCGGGTACAAGATCGGCTCGCAGCCCGCGGTGTACTGCCTCGAGGGCTCGATCGCGATCACCGGCGCCCTGGTGCAGTGGCTCCGCGACAACCTGGGGATGATCAGCACCTCGGCTGACATCGAGACCCTGGCCAAGACCGTCGAGGACAACGGTGGCGCCTACTTCGTGCCCGCCTTCTCGGGGCTCTTCGCCCCCTACTGGAAGAGCGACGCACGCGGCGTCATCGCCGGCCTCACCCGCTACGTCACCAAGGGGCACATCGCCCGCGCGGTGCTGGAGGCGACCGCCTGGCAGACCCGCGAGGTTCTGGATGCCATGAACGCCGACTCCGGCGTGGCCCTCACCGCGCTCAAGGTCGACGGCGGGATGGTCTACAACGAGCTGCTCATGCAGTTCCAGGCGGACGTGCTGGGCGTCCCGGTCATCCGGCCCAAGGTGGCCGAGACCACGGCCCTCGGCGCCGCCTACGCCGCTGGGCTGGCTGTGGGCTTCTGGAAAGAGGTGGAGGAGCTCCGCAAGAACTGGCAGGTGGATCGCACCTGGGAGCCCAAGATGGACCCCACGGAGAGGGAGAAGGAGTACAAGCTCTGGAAGAAGGCCGTCACCCGCACCTTCGACTGGGTCGAGTGACCGGCAATCAAGCAAGCAGACTGAACTGAACTGAACTGAACCCATGACTGAAGCTCTCGAGTGCCAGCTGCTGGTCATTGGGGGAGGTTCCACGGGGGCTGGGGTGGCCTGGGATGCCGCGCTGCGCGGTTTCCAGGTCATCCTGGCCGACCGTGGTGACCTTGCCACCGGCACCACGGGCCGCTTCCACGGCCTGCTCCATTCGGGCGGGCGCTACGCCGTGCGCGATACGAGCTCGGCGCGCGAGTGCGCTCGGGAGAACGAGATCCTGCGCCGCGTGGCGACCGAGAGTATCGAGGACACGGGGGGACTTTTCGTCAGCACCCCCCAGGACGACCCCGAGTACGCCGATCGCTTCCTCGCAGGCTGTGGGGAGGCCGGCATCGCCGTCGAGGAGATCTCACCTGGCGAGGCCCTCCGGCGTGAGCCCCGCCTCAACCCGAAGGTCCGGCGCGTCTTCTCGGTGGCGGATGGCAGCATCGACAGCTGGAAGCTGGTCTGGGGCTGCGCCCGGGGAGCCGAGCAGCTGGGCGCGCGGATCCTCCCCTATCACCCGGTCACCGCTCTCCTGCGCGAGGGTGATCGGGTGGTGGGCGGCCGTCTCCGCGACCTCCGCTCCGGCGGGGATGTGGAGGTCCGGGCCGAGTGCGTCATCAACGCCGCCGGAGCCTGGAGCGGGCAGATCGCCAAGATGGCCGGCTGCGAGGTCGGCGTCCGGCCCGGCAAGGGCGTGATGGTCGCGATCAACCACCGGCTCGCCAACTGTGTCGTCAACCGCTGCAACATGCCCGGCGACGGCGACATCGTGGTCCCGAGCCACAGCGTCAGCGTGATCGGCACGACCGACACCCCGGTCGAGGATCCCGACGACATCGAACCCACCGCGGAGGAGGTGGCAAAGATGATGACGGCGGGCGACATCCTCTTCCCCGGCTTCAGCCAGGCGAGGGCCCTCCGCGTCTGGTCCGGGGCTCGCCCGCTACTCCCCAAGTCCGCGGTCGGCTCCGGCGACGACCGCGCGGTCACCCGCTCTCACACCGTCCTCCGGCACGCTGAGCGGGACGGCGTGGCCGGCCTGGTCTCGATCGCAGGGGGCAAGCTGACCACCTACCGGCTGATGGCCAAGGACACCGTCGACGCGGCGTGCGCGGAGCTGGGGGTGGAGAGGACCTGCACGACCGCGGAGACCCCCCTACCGGGCAGCACCGGCCGCAACTACTACCGGTTGGCGGACCACCAGGCGGACTTCGAGAAGGGGCGGGCCGACAACCCGATCATCTGCGAGTGCGAGCTGGTGTCACAGGCCGACGTGCTGGAGGCGGCCCGGCGTCATCCCAAGGGTCAGATCGACGACCTGCGCCGGGTGCTCCGGATCGGGATGGGGCCCTGCCAGGGTGGCTTCTGCGCTTTCCGGACCGCCGCCCTCCTCCACGGCCACGGTGAGTACGACCGCGCCGAGGCCAACGCCACGCTGCGTGCCTTCGTCCAGGAGCGGTGGAAGGGTCAGCGCCAGGTGCTCTGGGGTCAGCAGCTCCGTCAGGCACGACTCGACGCGTGGATCTTCCAGGGGGTGCTCGACATCGAGCACCTGCCCACATGAGACGCCGACCGGAGGTGATGCGGTGATCACCGACGCCCTCGTGATCGGGGCCGGGACGGCCGGTCTGACCGCCGGGATCCGCCTGGCCCACGGCGGGCTGCGGGTTGCGGTGGTGGCGACCGGGGAGGGGTGCCTTCCCCTCGCCAGCGGGACCATCGACGTCCTCGGCTTCGCCCCCGACCCGGTGCAGAGCCCCCTCGACGCCCTGCCCGGCTTCCTCCATGCCAACCCGGAGCACCCCTACCGGATCAGCGGCCTGGCCGGGCTCGAGCAGAGCCTCGCCTGGTTCGTGAAGACCGCCGAGCCGCTCGGCTATGCGGGGGAGCTGACCCGGAACCGCTGGGTGCCGACGGTTCTGGGCGGCCTGCGCCCCACGGCGCTGGTACCCCGCAGCATGGCTGCCGCCGACCTCGGCGGTGGCGGCAAGGTGCTCATCGCCGGCATCCGCGGATTCCGCGACTTCCATCCCGCGCTCCTCGCCGCCAACCTGGGCCTGGCGTCGGCGACGCCCGCACCGGCCATCCAGGCGCGAGCGATCGAGCTCGACTGGCCGGGCAGCGCCGGCGACATGCCCGCCTTCCGCCTGGCCCGCCGGCTGGAGGACCCGGAGATCCGGCGGCGGCTGGCCGACCAGCTCCGTTCCAAGCTGGGTGACGCCACCGCGGTGGGTCTGCCCGCTGTCCTCGGGCGCGAGAAGGCCGCCGAGGTCCACGCCGACCTGGAGCACCGGCTCGGCCGGCCGGTCTTCGAGATCCCCGGTCTGCCCCCGTCGCTCCCCGGGCTGCGGCTCTTCGACTGCCTGCGCCGGGCGCTGCTCGACGCGGGCGGCCGGCTGCTCCTGGGCAGCACCGTCATCTCGGCTACCCACCACCATGACACCGTCGACTCGGTGACCATCACCCGGGCGTCGCGCCCGGTGGAGGTGAGCGCCGGGTTCTTCGTGCTGGCGACGGGCGGCTTTGCCACCGGCGGCATCCTGCGGCAGCCCGACGGTCAGCTCCGGGAGCCTGTGTTCGGCCTGCCAGTGCACGGTCTGGCACCGGGGCAGGAGCCCTTCGGCGACGAGTACCTGGCAGAGCATCCGCTCGACCGCGTCGGGCTGAGCACCGACGCGCAGGGTCGGCCCCTGGGCGCGGCCGGAGGCCCCCACGCCGTCAACCTCTACGCTGCCGGCGCTGTCCTGGCCGGCGCCGTCCCCTGGCGCGAGAAGTCGGGCGAGGGGCTGAGCCTCTCCACCGGGTGGCACGCCGCCGAGGCCATCCTGGGGCGCCGGCGTGAGGACGCCGCGTGAGATGGACGGGATGAGCATGCTGATGGAGACCGAGGGGATGGGGGTGCGTCCCTCCCTCGACGGATGCATCAAGTGCACCATCTGCGAGAGCGCCTGCCCCTACGCCGCCGTCACCGAGCACTTCCCCGGGCCCAAGACCGTCGGGCCTCAGGAGGAGCGCTTCCGCCATGGTCCCCTCTCGGCCGACTGGTCGGTGGACTACTGCTCCGGCTGCGGGATCTGCAGCCGGGTCTGTCCCCAGGACGTCAGGATCGCCGAGATCAACTCGCGTGCCCGGGCCCAGCTCAAGGAGCAGCGCGGCATCCCCCTGCGCGACCAGCTGCTGGCTCGACCCGACGTGATGGGCCGCCTCGGCCGGCCGATACGCCCGCTCTTCAACTGGGCCATGGGCACCCCTCTCGTACGTGTTCCGCTGGAGCTCACCCTCGGCATCCACCGCAAGGCCGCGGTCCCGACGGTCGCACCGCGCACCTTCCAGCAGTGGGCGCGGCGCCACCCTGCGCCGTCCGGCGCAGGACCGGGTCGTCTACTTCCACGGCTGCAGCACCAACTACTTCGAACCCCGCCTCGGCCGGATGGTCGTCGCCGTGCTCGAGCACCAGGGGCTGGCTGTGGACATCCCCCGGCAGGGCTGCTGCGGGCTGCCGCTGCAGTCCAACGGGAACTTCCCCGCCGCCCGCACCTACGCCACCCGGCTGGCCCGCCAGCTGCGCGGCACGACGGGCGACGTCCCGGTGATCGCCTCCTCGACCAGCTGCGCGCTGATGCTCAAGCGCGAGGCCCGCGAGATCCTGGGAGTCGAGGATCCGGCACTGGTCGACATCTCGCAGCGCACCTACGACATCTTCGAGTACCTCCGCGACCTGCACGAGCAGGGCCGGCTGAAGACCGACTTCCAGCCGGTGGAGCTCACCGCCGCCTACCACGCACCGTGCCAGCAGCAGAATCAATTGATCGGCAAGCCCGCCCTCGACGTCCTCGCCCTGGTGCCGGGCCTGCGGCTGGTCGAGCTGGATCGGGATTGCTGCGGGGTCGGCGGCACCTACGGCATCAAGCGCGAGAAGTACGCGATCTCGATGGCCGTGGGCGACAGCCTCTTCTCGGACATCCACCGGACCGCCCCGGACATTGTCCTCTGCGACAGCGAGACCTGCCGCTGGCACATTGCCAAGGCCACCGGGTTCCCGGTGATCCACCCCCTGGAGCTGCTGCACCGGGCCTATGGCGGCCACTGAAGCCACCGACCCCGTGCCGGGTGAGGCGCCGGTCGGCCTGGTCCTGGTCTCCCACAGCGCCCAGCTGGCCGAGGGCGCGGCGGACCTGGCCCGGGCGATGGCCGGCGAGGAGGTCAGGATCGTGGCGGCCGGCGGCATGGCGCCGCCGGAGACGGCGCTGGGAACGGACGCCGTCCGGGTGGCGGCAGCCATCGAGGAGGCCTGGTCCGAGCGTGGGGTGCTGGTGCTGATGGACCTGGGCAGCGCCCTCCTCTCCGCCGAGATGGCGCTCGAGCTCCTCCCCGAGGGGCACCGGAAACGCGTGCTGCTGAGTGCCGCCCCCCTGGTCGAGGGCGCGGTGGCGGCGGCGGTCGCGTCGCGCCTGGGAGAGCCGATCGAGAGGGTGGCGAGCGAGGCCACCAGCTCGCTGGACGCCAAGCGCGCCCAGGTGGGTGGGCCCAGCGAGGCGAGCGCAGCCCCGGCAGACGAGCCCGGCCCCGTCCTGCCCGGCGTCGAGACCCGCATCGCGGTGGACATCCCCCTGGGTCTCCACGCCCGTCCGGCCGCACGGCTGATCCGCGCCACCGCAGGGCTGAACGCCCAGGTCCTGGCCGGCAACGCCACCACCGGCTCGGCGATGGTCACCGCACGCAGTCTCAACGCCCTCGCCGGCCTGCAGGTCCGCGAGGGTCACGAGTTGCTGGTGACGGCGTCGGGCCCGGATGCACAGAAGGCAATCGATGCGCTGCGAGCCCTGGCGGCGCGCCGCTTCGACGAGCCCGCGGTGCCGCGGGACGGCCCGCCCGCCACCGCGCCCGCCCCACCCACCGCCAGGCCGTTGCCCCCGGCGCTCCCCCCGACCGGCCTGGAGGGCGAGCTGCGCGGGGTCCCCGCCTCTGCGGGGATCGCCATCGGAACGCTGCAGTTCCTGGAGGAGGCCGACCTGACGGCGTCCGACGCCGAGGCCGGCGACCCGGCCAAGGAGCTCCAGGCACTGGAGCTGGCCGTGACGGCCGCACGCCGCGACCTCGAGCAGCTGCGCGACCAGACCAGGACGCGGGCGGGGAGCTATGAGGCGGAGATCGTCGACGCGGACCTGCTCTTCCTCGAGGATCCGGAGCTCCTGGAACCGACGCGGGCGGCGATCACCGACCGACGGCTCACCGCCGCCCGGGCGTGGTCCGAGGTCTCGCTCCGCCTCGGCGAGTCCTGGGAGCGGCTCGAAGATCCCACCATGCGCCTCCGGGCCGCGGATCTCGCGGGCGTGAGCCGCAGGGTGCTCCACCGCCTGCTGGGACGGCCCGCGCCCGTCCTGCGCCGACGCGGGATCCTGGTGGCGCGCGACCTCGCGCCCACCGACACAGCGGCTCTGGATCCCGCCCGGGTGATGGGCATCGCCACCGCGGGCGGCGGCCCCACCTCGCACAGCGCCATCCTCGCCCGCGCCCTCGGCATCCCGGCGGTGGTGGGCCTGGGCGACGCGCTGCTCGCGATGGCGCCGGGTCAGAGCGCTCTCCTGGACGGCGGCCGGGGCACGCTCATCCTCGACCCGGCGGCCGCGCTGGTCCGGCGCGCCCGGGCGCAGGCGCGGGAGGAGCAGCGCCGGGCAGCCCACGCTGCCGCTGCCGCCCACCAGCCCGCGGTGACCCGGGATGGTGTCGTCATCGAGGTGGCGGCCAACATCGGCGGCGCCGAGGAGGCCTCGCGGGCCGTCGAAGCCGGAGCCGACGGGGTCGGGCTGCTGCGCACGGAGTTCCTCTTCATGGAGGCGGAGTCCCTGCCCGGGGAGGAGGCCCAGGAGCGGATCTACTCGGAGATCGCCACCCGTCTGGAGGGCCGTCCGCTGACCATCCGCACACTCGACGTCGGTGCCGACAAGCCCCTCCCCTATCTCCGCTCCGTCCACGAGGACAACCCCGCCCTCGGGCTCCGCGGCATCCGCCTCGGGCTGGCTCAGCCCGAGGTGCTGATCGCCCAGCTGCGCGCGGTGGTCGCGACCGCGCGGCGCTCCCCGGTGCGGGTGATGTTCCCCATGGTGTCGAGCGCGGGCGAGGTCGACGCGGCCCGAGCCCTGCTCACCGAGGCCGCAGGGTCTGAACCTCTCTCCCTCGAGGTGGGCGTGATGGTGGAGATCCCCTCCGCGGCACTGAGCGCCGCCCAGCTCGCCGAGAGGGTCGACTTCTTCTCGCTCGGCACCAACGACCTCTCCCAGTACACGCTCGCCGCGGATCGTGGCAACGCGGAGGTCGCCACCCTGGCGGACGCATTCCATCCCGCCACGCTGCGCCTCATCGCGGCGACGGTCCGGGCCGCGCGGGCCCGGGGGCGCTGGGTTGGTGTGTGCGGTGAGCTGGCCGGCCAGATCGAGGCGGTCCCCCTGCTGATCGGACTCGGGGTGAGGGAGCTGTCAGTGGCCGTCCCGGCGGTGGCGAGGATCAAGGAGGCGGTGCGCGCAGCCGACTCCGGCGCATGCGTGCGGCTGGCCCGGAGGGCGCTCCGGCTCGCCGACGGGAGTGCGGTCCGTGGTCTGATCTCGGGCGCGTCCGGACGTGCGACCATTGCTCCCCGACATGGCTCGCCGGCCCCCTCTCGCCGCGCCTCCACGCGGAGCTCAGCTACCACTCCCCACGGGTGACGGTGGGCCGGCACATCCGGTGAGCGTGCTCCCCTCCGCGGCCGTCCGCTCGCGGGGCCGCACCGCCTTCGTGGGCACCACCACGGGGTTGCGCCTCGTCCTCACCCCGGTGGTGGCAGCGCTGGCCCTCTCCGGGCAGGGACGCTGGGCGGCGGTGGTGTTCGCGATCGGCGCCAGCACCGACTACCTCGACGGCTATCTGGCCCGCCGCTGGCAGGTGAGCACGCTGACCGGAAGCTTCCTGGACACGACCGCCGACAAGGTGATGGTGGCGGGCGTACTCATTGCCCTCACCAGCATCGGCCAGGCCTCGCCGTGGGCGGTGATGATCATCGTCTGCAGGGAGCTGATGGTGATGGGTCTGCGCGGCTCGGTGGCCGTCTCGGGCAAGGTGATCCGATCGTCCCAGCTCGGACGCACCAAGGCCGCGGTCCAGTTCGTCGCCATCATCCTGCTGCTGCTCCGCGTGGACCTGCGCCTCGGCCCGACCGGCATCGGCGAGTGGGCGCTCTGGATCGCCGCGGCGCTGACCGTGCTCTCCGCCGCCGACTACCTCTCACGCTGGGCGGCCTCGACCCTCCGCAGCCCCGCGCCGGCCACCCCGGAGTGAGCGCCCCGGTCCTCATCACCGGCGCTGGCGGATTCGTCGGAGGCGCGGTTCTCGAGCGACTGCTCCGGGCCGGCCTCGAGGTGCGCGCCTTGGTGCGCACTCCCGAGACGGCCGAACGGGTCCGGAGAGCCGGTGCCCAGCCGGTGACCGGGGACATCCTGGACGGCGAGGGCCTCGCCGGCGCGATGCGCGGCTGCGAGCTGGTCTTCCACGTGGCCGGGCTCAACAAGATGTGCCTGCCCGACCCCGCTCCGCTGATGCGCAACAACGTGGACGGATCGGTCAGCGTCGTCCGAGCCGCAGCCCGGGCGGGGGTGCGCCGCATCGTCTACACGTCGTCGGCGGCCACGCTGGACAGCGAGCCGCCGTCCGGCGCGCCGGACGACCGCCCGCGCGACTTCCTCTCCGAGTACGAGCGCTCCAAGTACGAGGCCGAGCGCCAGGTGATGGCGCTCGCACCCCGGCTTGGCGTCGAGCTGGTGTGTCTCAACCCCTCCTCGGTGCAGGGACCGGGCCGCACCACGGGCACCGCGCGCTGGCTGATCCGCTACGCCAACGGCCGGCTGCACTGGCTCATCGATGCACCGGTCAGCCTGGTGGACATCGCCGACTGCGCCGAGGCGCATCTGCTCGCCGCCACGCGCGGCGAGCCGCTCCGCCCCTACGTGATCAGCGGGTCAACCCAGCGCATCTCGGAGATGGTGCACACCCTGGGGACGGTCGCCGGTCACACGTATCCGATCCGATTCCTCCCGCCAGGCCCGGCGCTCGCCGCCGCCTCGATGGTGGGTGCCGGCTTCCGGGTGGCGAGGCGCCGTGCCCCGGTCTGCCGCGAGATGCTCCGGACCCTGGCCCACGGCCACGCCTACGACGGCGCGCCGGCCGCACTGGAGCTGGGATTCGCCTACACGCCGCTCGACGAGACGCTGCGGCGGGCGCTCGCCTGGTACGTGGAGAACGGCCATGTTCGGCCGTCCCCCGTCCGCCCGTGAGCCTCTCTCAACCGCGCCGCCCGTTCGGCAGCTGACCAGGTGGGAGGCCGCAAGCCCCGGACTTCAGTCCGGGCATAAGGCCGTCGTCGCGCCCTGCTGGTCGATATGGCGGCACCCCACCGCGATGGGAGCGCCGCCGGTGGAGACGACGAAGTACGAGGGGCTCCAGAGGTGGCCGCGACCCACGCGTCGCAGCCAGGGATGGCGCTGCCGAAGAGTGCGGGAGGCCACGCCCTTGAGCTGCTGGACGAGGCGCCACAGCGGTAGGGAGGGCGGGTGGCGCAGCAGCAGGTGGACGTGGTCGGGCTCGCCGTTGCACTCCACCAGGATCGCGCCGAGCTGCTCGCATTGCTCAGTCCAGAGGGCGCGCAGCTGGCCGCGCAGGGCAGGGCTGAAAACGCGTCGTCGGTACTTCACGACCACCACCAGGTGGGCGAAGAGGAGCGAGCCGCTGTGCCGGCTGCGAAGGCATCGGGGCGTGGTCGTGGGCACGCTCAGGGCGTACACTTGTTCGCAGATGGGCCGCTGCCAGCCGACACCGCCGACCTTCGTCGCCGAGTTCCGCCTCGACGCCACGCCGAGGCAGCGGGCCGTGGTGCAGCGCCGGTTGCGCGCTGGCGCCCAGGTGTACAACCGCTGCCTGCAGGTGGGCCTGGAGCGTCTGGCGGCGATGCGGGCCGATCCCCGCTACGAGGAGGCGCGCCGGCTGCCGGCCAGCAGGGAGCGCGGCGCTGCGTTCGCCGAGCTGCGCCGTGAGCACGGCGTGCGCGAGTACGACCTCCAGGGGGTGGGGAGCGCGGTCCGGGGCTGCTACCTGGGCGAGCAGATCGGCGCCCACGAGGCCCAGACCGTGGCCACCCGGGCTTTCCGCGCCGTCGAGGAGCACGCGTACGGGAAGCGGGGCCGGCCGCGCTTCAGGGCCACCCGCCGGGGGTTGGACTCGGTGGAGGGCAAGTCCTCGGACTCGGCGGTGCGCTTCGGAAGGCGGGTGATCGATGGAGAGGAGCGACCGGTGCTCTGCTGGGGCAGGTCGCTGGCCATGCCGCTGCGCATCGAGGCCGGCAACCCAGTGCAGCTCTGGGCTGCGATCCACGTCGCCGGGGGAGGGCTGCGCCACGCCCGGCTAGTGCGGCGGCGGGTGAAGGGGCGGGAATACCTGTATGCCCAGCTCGTGATCCAGGACCGGCCCTGCCCCCGCCACCAGGTCGGCACGGGGCTGGTGGGGGCGGACCTGGGGCCGTCGACGATCGCTGTGGTCAGCGACTCCGAGGTGGCCCTGGAGCGGTTCTGCGCCGAGCTGGAGCCGCAGTGGCAGCGGGTGCGACGCCTCCAGCGGAGGCTCGACCGCCAGCATCGCGCCGGGTCGCCCGCCTGCTTCGACGAGCGGGGCCGGCACCTGCGCGGTCGCTGCGCCTGGACGCGTTCGCGCCGGGCTCGGCTCACCCAGGTGGCGCTGGCCGAGGCGCACCGGCGTACCGCGGCGCAGCGCCGGAGTCTGCACGGCAACCTGGTCAACCGGATCCTGTCCCATGGCACCGACATCCGGATCGAGCGGCTGAGCTACCGCGCCTGGCAGCGCGGGCACTTCTCCCGGTCGGTGCGCGACCGGGCTCCTGGTCTGTTCGTCTCCGAGCTGAAGCGCAAGGCTGCGAGTGCCGGCGGTTCGGTGGTGGAGTTCGACACCCGGACCACGGCGCTCTCCCAGGTCTGCGTCTGCGGCCGGCGGGAGCGCAAACCCCTGCAGCTGCGCGTTCACGGGTGCCCCTGCGGCATCCGGGCGCAGCGNNCGGGAGCTCTCGATGCGGCACGACATCGCCGCGCGGACGGCGTCCATCCCAGGGCCCAACCGGCAACTCGGGTGGCATCCCGCCGCCCGGACGGAGGCGTCCGTCAGAGCCGGTCGTCCGCAGCCTGCAGCAACCACGGGTGAGGCCGCCTGATGGGCGGAGAGCCCGTGGGGAGTGCGGGAATCTTCGGGCTTCAGCCCGGAGAGGATGTCAACTCGCCCGTCCGCCGTCCCCGGGTCTATCGTCATCAAAGTGCAGACGGTGTCGTTGGGACGCGGCGGGCCCTCGGTGAGCCGGATCGGGCTGGGCATGGCCGCCCTCGGACGGCCCGCGTACATCACCACCGGCCGCGCCGCCGACTTCGGCGAGGATCGCTCCGAGGGAGCCTTCCGCCGCCGGAGCTGGGAGGTCCTGGACGCCGCCTATGCGGCGGGGATCCGCTACCTCGACTGCGCCCGGTCCTATGGCTCAGCCGAGGCGTTCGTGGCCGGCTGGCTGGCGCGGATCAGGCCGGACGATGTCGTGGTCGGCTCCAAGTGGGGCTACACCTATGTCGGCGGCTGGGACCCGGCAGCGGCGGTGCACGAGGTCAAGGACCACTCCCTGACCACATTCGAGCGCCAGCACGCCGAGAGCCGCGCCCTGCTGGGTACCCATCTCCGCCTCTACCAGGTCCATTCCGCGACGCTGGACTCCGGCGTGCTCGAGAACAGGGTTCTCCACGAGACCCTGGCACGCCAGCGCGATCTCGGCCTCGGGCTCGGGATCACGACCTCCGGGCCCTCCCAGGCCGACACCATCCGGCGCGCGCTGGAGATCCGCAGCGGAGGCGAGCCGCTCTTCGGCGCCGTGCAGGCGACCTGGAATCTGCTCGAGCCGTCGGTGGAGCCCGCGCTGGCCGAGGCCGCCCAGGCGGGGTGGGCGGTGATCGTCAAGGAGGCGGTCGCCAACGGGAGGTTGACCGCCCGCGGAGACGCCGGGACGCCGGGGTCCGCGCTGGGAGATGCGGCGGAGGCGGCGGGGACCAGTTCCGACGCGCTCGCCATCGCGGCGGCGCTCGCCAGGCCGTGGGCCTCAGTGGTGCTGAGCGGCGCCGCAACCGTCGATCAGCTGCAGAGCAACCTGAGGGCCGACGGCCTGCGAGTCCCGGCCCTTCCCGACCTCGCGGAGCGGCCGGTCGACTACTGGGGACGGCGGTCGCGGCGCGCCTGGCTGTGATCCGGGCTCGCGGTCACGCGGAGGGCCGGCCTGCTCAGCCCTCGCTGTCGGCGCGGCGGCGGACCACCATGTGGAGCTGCACCCCGGCAAAGCCAAAGACGGCGCGGATCCGGTTCTCCAGGTACCGCTGGTACGAGAAGTGGAGCAGCTCCGGATCGTTGACGAAGAGGACCACGGTGGGGTTGGGCGAGCTCGCCTGGGCGCAGTAGAGGATCTTGACCCGACGTCCACGGTGCATCGCCGGCGGGTGGCTGGTCACCGCCTCCCGCAGCACCTGGTTGAGCGCCGCGGTCGGCATCCGGGTCGCCCGTGCGTCCGCCACCTGCTGGGCGGTGTCCAGCACCTTGGCCACATTGCGCCCGAGCAGGGCGCTCACCGTCAGCACCGGGGCGCCCGGAACGAAGTCGAAGGCGGCGGAGATCTTGGTCAGGGTCTCCGGGTCGACGCGGTCCTCCTGGGGCACCAGGTCCCATTTGTTGGCGATGACGACCACGCCCTTGCCGGCATCCGCGGCGTAACCGGCGATGTGCCGGTCCTGGGCCACCACCCCCTCCGAGGTGTCGACCACGACCAGCGCCACGTCGCTGCGCTCCAGGGCCCGCATGGCCCGGAGCAGGCTGTAATGCTCGATGTCGGTGGTGACCACACCCCGGCGGCGGATGCCCGCGGTGTCGACCAGCCGGATCTGGTGGCCGCCATGCTCGAGCAGGGTGTCGACCGCATCCCGGGTGGTTCCGGCCACAGATGACACCAACGCGCGCTCCTCCCCCACCAGGTAGTTGAGCAGCGACGATTTGCCGACGTTGGGGCGGCCGATGATGGCGATCCGCAGCTCGTCGACCCTCTCCTGGGCCTCGCCCTCGGCCGGGGGCAGCCGGTCCACCACCTCGTCGAGCAGGTCGCCGGTATCGGTGCCGGTGAGCGCCGAGATCAACCGCGGCTCACCGAGGCCGAGGCGGTACAGCTCGTGGGCGTAGTAGGGGTCGGCGGGCGAGTCCGCCTTGTTGCCGACGAGGATCACGGGCTTGCCGCCGGTGCGCAGGATCGCGGCGACGTCCTCGTCGAGACCCGTCACCCCGGCGCGGACATCGACCATGAGGATGCAGAGGTCAGCCTCCTCGATGGCGATCCTCGCCTGCTGCTGGGTGCCCCGGGTCAGCTCGGCGATGCCCGGGTCCTCGGAGATCAGGGCGGGGTCGAGGCCGGCGGTGTCGACCAGGGTGAAGCGTCGCCCGCGCCATTCGGCCACCCCGTACAGGCGGTCCCGGGTGAGCCCGGCGGTCTCGTCGACGATGGCGTGCCGCTGCCCGGTCAGCCGGTTGAAGAGGGTCGACTTCCCGACGTTGGGCCGGCCCACGATGGTGACGATGCCGCTCACCGGGCCCAGGGCGGCGTCGTCGCGGTACCGGCGGCTGCGCCGGTTGCGGACCGACCCCGCGGGCGGGCTCACGGTTGGCTGGCCTCCAGCTGCAGCGCGATGGGTTCCAGGCCGGCCGCCTCGTCGTCGCGACCGAAGGCGTTCAGATCGCCGCTCCCGCCGGCCACGGTGTTGACGATCAGGTAGGCATAGTCCGCCCAGGAGCGGTCAGAGTCGAGCTGCGAGGGGCGCGCGGGGTGGTCGGGGTGGCTGTGCCAGAAGCCCACCGTGTCCAGTCCGCGAGCCCGGGCACTGCGGTCGGCGGCCTGGATGTCGGCCGGGTCCATGTCGTAGCGGTCGGCCAGCCTCTCGGTCCAGAGGTTGCGTGCGGAGGTGGCCTCCTGGACCAGGACGGCATCCCCCTCGTACCTGCCGATCAGGACTCCGCAGCCCTCGTGGGGATGGGCGGCCTCGGCGAGGCGCCCGATGGTCGCGTGGGCGGTGGCGGAGAGGCGCACGGCGAGGACGCTCACGGCGCCAGCCCGGGGAGACGCACGGTCAGCTGGCTCACGGCGGTGTGAGCCCGTAAGTCCTTTCCGAGACGCGGCGCGACGATCGCGAGTTGGGGGTGGGAACCGGGCATCCCGGCCATTATCACTGAGCACCGGCTACGGGCCACCACCAGGGCGCCCTCCGCCGGGCCGCGGCGACGGCTCAGTCGGCGGCTGCGGAAGCTCCCATCCGGAATCCGGCGTTGCCCTTGCGCGCGTCCGAGAAGAGGGCGATGACCCCACTCGGGCGGAGGTGGATGGGGCCGTCGTCACCCGGAAGCTCGACGAAACCCGCCTCGCCGGGCTTGGCCTGGAGCGCGGCCAGGGTCTCTGCGACGGAGAGCCGCACCGCGGCGTCCGAGCCGTTGACGAACCGGATGATGGTCATCTGGAGGTGCTCCTCACTTGCTTGCCGGGCCCATGGTACCCGCCACCCTGTCCAGCGCCGCCCGCAGCTCGCCGGTGAGGTCCTCGATCTCCTCGATGCCGACCGAGAAGCGCAGCAGGCCGTCGCCGATGCCGAGGGACCGGCGCTGGGCCGGGCTCAGCCCCCGGTGCGAGCTGAGCGCGGGATGGCTGACGGTGGTCGCCACATCACCGAGTGAGGGTGCGAGCCGGATCTCGGGGAGGGCCCGGAGCAGCAGATCGGCCTGCTCGCGCCCGCCGAGGTCAAGTGCCAGCATCGACCCCCGTCCCTGCGGCAGCAGCCGTGCGGCCAGCGCCTCCTCCTCGGGGCTGCGCGATCCCGGGTAGTGGACGGCGGCGACCGCCGGATGGGCGGTCGCGAGCTGGGCGAGGGCCGCGGCGCCGGCCGCACCGCGCTCGACGCGGAGCCCTGCGGTGCGCAGGCCGCGAAGGCTGAGGAAGGCGTCGAACGGGGCCATCACCGCGCCCAGGAATCGGGAATGGGCGGCGAGCAGGTCGGCCGCCGCATGGCCTGCGCGGATCGCCACCGCTCCCCCCAGCACGTCCGCATGCCCGGAGAGCTGTTTGCTCAGGCTCTCGACGACCACATCGGCTCCGAGCTCCAGGGGCCTGAGCAGGAAGGGCGTGGCGAAGGTGTTGTCGATGACGGTGGCGGCGCCGGCCGAACGGCAGAGCTCCACGAGGGCGGGGAGGTCCAGCAGCCCCATGAGCGGGTTGCCGATGATCTCCGCAACCACGCAGGCGACCTCCGACGTGAGCATTTTCCGGACCTGGTCGAGCTGTCGAGCCACCTCTCCCGGCGGCGGCAGGTCGACCATCACCGGCTCGACCCCGAGGGCCGCCAGCGGACCCGCGAGCAGGCTCTCGCTGCCCCCGTAGCAGGGACGGAGGAGGACCACCCGGCGGCGTCCCGGCCCGACCAGGGTGCTGAGGGCGAGGAGGAGGGCTGCCTGGCCGCTGGAGGTGACCCGGCAGACCGGAGGATCGGGGAGCCCGTACCCCTCCAGCGCAATCAGCGCCTCCTCGAGCCGGTGCACGCTCGGGTTGCCGAAGCGGCGGTAGCCCCCGCGACCGGCAGCCATCGCCGCGTCGAGATCGGCGAGGTCGGGAAAGGCGTCGACCGAGGCGAGCGACGGAGGCTCGACCAGGGGGACGCCACCCGGCGCCGGATCCGGTGTCCCGGCCCGGGCGGCGACCGTGAGCGGGCTCGGCGGACGCGTCACCGCGTCACCGCCGTCGCCCCGGCCGCCCGCCGGGTTCGGCATCAGTTGGCCTTGGGGGCTCGCGGAAAGGCGCCCGTGCCGGCGAAGACCGCGGAGCCGCCCAGCTCGCGCTCGATGCGCAGCAGCCGGTTGTACTTGGCGACCCGCTCCGACCGGGACGGCGCCCCGGTCTTGATCTGGCCGCCGTTGATGGCGACGACGAAGTCCGCGATGAAGGTGTCCTCGGTCTCCCCACTGCGGTGGCTGACCACCGGGTTGTAGCCGTGGGCACGCCCGAGGGCGACGGTCTGGAGGGTCTCGGTGAGGGTGCCGATCTGGTTGAGCTTGATCAGGACCGAGTTGGCCGCTCCCAGGTCGATCCCCTTCTGGAGGAGCTTGGCGTTGGTCACGAAGTTGTCGTCGCCGACCAGCTGGACGCGCTCGCCGAGCATCTTCGTCAGCAGCACCCAGCCGTCCCAGTCCTCCTCGGCCATGCCGTCCTCGAGCGAGACGATCGGGTAGCGGTCCACCCACGAGGTCCAGAACTCGACCATCTCGACGGGCCCCAGCGTCCGCCCCTCGCCCTTGAGGACGTAGTGGCCGTCGTGGAAGAGTCCAGAGACGGCCGGGTCGAGCCCGATGCCCACCTGCACGCCAGGGACGTAGCCGGCCTTGAGGATGGCCTCGACGAGCAACTCGACGGCCTCCTCGTTGTGCTTCAGGGAGGGGGCGAAGCCGCCCTCGTCACCCTGCCCAGTGGCGTGCCCCTTGGCCTTGAGGACGGCGCGCAGCGCGTGGAAGCACTCGCTGCCGGCACGGAGGGCCTCCGCGAAGCTCGGCAGCCCGAGCGGGATGAACATGAACTCCTGGAAGTCCACCGAGGTCTGGGCGTGGGCGCCTCCATTGAGGCAGTTGAACTGGGGCACGGGGAGAGTGACGGCACCGACGCCGCCGAGGTAGCGGTAGAGGGGAAGGCCGGTGGACTCGGCGGCGGCCCGCGCGCTGGCCAGGCTCACCCCGAGGATGGCGTTGGCGCCCAGCCGGCCCTTGTTCTCGGTGCCGTCCAGCTCGATGAGGCGAGCATCGAGCGCGCCCTGGTCGAGGGCGTCCATGCCGATCACCTCGGGGGCGATCAGCTCCACCACGTTGTTGACAGCGGTGAGGACGCCCTTGCCCCCGTACCGCGAGGCGTCGCCGTCGCGCAGCTCGACGGCCTCGTGGATGCCCGTGCTGGCCCCACTCGGGACGATGGCCTGGCCCTCGAAGCCGCTGGCCAGCTCGACGTGAACCTCGACGGTCGGGTTGCCCCGGGAGTCGAGAACCTCTTGGGCGGAGATCGATTCAATAAAGGTCATGGTCGGAGGATAGCCCCCCGGCCCTCCCCGACGTCAGGGGCAGAGGTCACCGGCAGGGGAGAGAGGGGCGGTCCACTCCGCCCGGCAGCGAAACCGCCGTTACTGGGACGGTGGGTACTGCGGGGGCGCAGCCGGGTACTGCGGAGGCGCGGCCGGGTACTGCGGAGGCGCGGCCGGGTACTGCGGAGGCGCGGCCGGGTACTGCGGAGGCGCGGCCGGGTAACCGGGCGCCGGGTACGGGTATGCCGCCCCGTAGTAGGCCCCCGCCGGCACGGCGAGCGATGCCTTCACCACCAGGGCGCGGCCCAGCTTGTCGTGCAGACCCTGCTTCTTGGGGTCCCAGGCCACCCAGAGCAGGCAGAGGAAGACCACCAGGTCCGCGATGGCACCGGCACCCGAGACGAAGGCGAGCAGGCCGGGACCCCACCAGACGATGGAGCGGGCCAGGGCGCGCCCGAGCGGCAGATGGCTGGCGGGGTCCTCGACGCGGACCACCCGCACTCCGACGGCCCGCTGTCCAAGGGTGCTTCCCCACCCCGCGACGAGCACTCCGAAGTAGAGGGCGGCGAGGACGCAGCCGACCAGCGAGAGAGTCACCACTCCACCGGACGGGAGCACGTACGTCGGTGTCGGGAGGCCGTTCTGGTTGGCGTAGGTGACCTGGTTCGCGTAGGTGGAGATGGTCGAGCCGAAGATGATGAAGAAGATGATCACCGTCGGCACCCCGATGATGATGCCGTCGAGAATGTAGCCGCCGAACCGGCGCCAGAAGCCGGCGTACTCGAGTCCCGGAGCCGGGCCCCAGGGCGTCGCCCCAGAACCTCCCGGCACCCCCGGGTACTGCGGATAGCCGGGGGGCGGGGCGTAGCCGCCCGGGGTCGGAGCGTAGCCACCCGAGGGCGGCGCCGAGGGAGGCTGCCAGCTCATCGCATCCACCACCACAAAGGCTGTTCCAACGGGGGCGCACGATACGCGCCGCGTGGACGACTTGTCAAGACGCCTTAACACGGTGACCAGATCCACCGCCCGCCGGAGCGGGATCGTGGCCGCCAGCACGCGGCCGGCCGGTTGGTCCCTCAGGACTCCGTGCGCGCCCTCTTCGGCAGGCTGACCGCCAGGTCATCCCAGAGCCGGGTCAGCACCCGGATGCCGGAGCGGAACTGACCGACGTCGAACTTCTCGTTGGGCGCGTGGATGCGGTCGTCGGGAAGGCCAAAGCCGACCAGCACGGAGGGCAGGCCGAGCACCCGGTCAAACATCTCGACCGGGTGGATCGATCCCCCGGCCCGGGTGCAGTACACCTCGGCGCCGAACACCTCCCTCATGGCGCGGGACGCCGCCAGCACACCGGGGTGATCGACCGGGGTGAGCACGGGCCGGCTGCCGCCCCCCGGCGTGACCGTGACCCGCACGGCGTCCGGACACGCGGCCTCGATGGCCGCCCGCACCCGGTTGGCGATCACCTCCGGCCGCTGGCATGGCACCAGGCGACAGGTGATCTTGGCACCGGCGCGGGCGGGGATGATGGTCTTCGGGCCGGGCCCCTGGTAGCCACCCCAGACCCCGTTGATCTCCAGGGTGGGCCGCACCGTCAGGCGCTCGGTGGTGGTGTAGCCGTTCTCGCCGAAGGTGGCGGGAACGCCGCCGGCCACCTCCCGGAACGCGGCCTCGTCGAAGGGGGCGGCCGCGACCTGGGCCCGCTCCTCACGGGTCAGCTCCGTCACCTCGTCATAGAAGCCCGGGACGGTCACCCGTCCGGTCTGCACATCGCGCAGGGAGGCAAGGATGCGGGCAAGCGCCTCGAGGGGATTGAGGACCGCGCCCCCGAACTCACCGGAGTGGAGATCCAGGGCAGGGCCTGCGACCTCGATCCCGAGGTCGACCAGCCCGCGCAGTCCGACGCAGATCGAGGGCTGGCCGCGATCGTGCATGGCCGTGTCGGAGACGACGCAGAGGTCGGCGCGCAGCCGGGTGGCCTCCGCCTCGATGAGCCCCTCGAAGTGGGCCGAGCCGATCTCCTCCTCCCCCTCCACGACCAGCTTGAGGTTGAGGGGCAGCTCGCCGCGGGTGCGCAGATGGGCTTCGACCGCCTTGAGGTGCATCCACACCTGGCCCTTGTCGTCGGCGGCGCCGCGGCAGCGGAGCTCCTCGCCGACGATCCGCGGCTCGAAGGGCGGCGACGTCCACTCCTCCAGGGGATCGACGGGCTGGATGTCGTGATGCCCGTAGATCAGGACGGTGGGCAGCCCCGGGTCCACCAACCTCTCCGCGTAGACCGCGGGGTGACCGGGCGTCTCGATCAGCTCCGCGGTGGCGAAGCCCGCATCCCGGGCCGCCTGGGCGAGCTGCTCGGCGCTGCGCCGGACATCGCCGGCATGAGCGGGGTCGGCCGAGATCGAGGGGATACGGCAGAATTCGACCAATTCATCGACGAAGCGCGGCTGATGGGCGTCGCAGTAGGCGTCGAGATCCCGAGCGTCCATGGCCTGTGGAGCTTAGCGCGCGGGACCGCCTCCCCTCTTCGGCGAGCACAGCCGCCCCCGGTGGTGTAGCCTCTGCGCCGTCTGTCCCTCACCCCCACTCAACGTCGCAGCAGGAGGTTCGACTCATGGCGGTTCAGGCACACGCCCCCATGTCCGAGGGCCTACGCCCGCAGGGGCCGGCCCTGAACGGGAGCCCGCCCCGGGCTTTCAGCGCCGCTCCTCCAGCGCCGCCCGCCATGGACGGCCCCGTTGTCGAGTTGATCGGCCACCCGACCACCCAGCCGCGGGTCGACTCGCGGAGTGCAATCGAGGCCGCTGTCGACCAGGCGGTCCTCCCCCACCAGCTCCACGAGATCGACCAGGTCATCGAGCTGGCCCAGCTCTGCGAGCTGCTCGTCGAGAAGGATGCCCGGGTCGCCCTACTGGAGCGAGGCCTCGCCGACTGGCGCGAGCGTGCCCGCCTCGAGATCGAGGCCCGTGCCGCCGCCGACCGGCTCGCCTTTGAGCGCGAGCGCGACCTGATCGGAGTCATTCACCAGCAGATCTCCGCCATCGAGAGCGCCGAGGAGAGCACTCGGGAGGCCTTCGCACAGGCCGACGAGCTGCGCGCCCGGCTCGACGAGCAGATGACCATGGTCGAGGACGCCGAGCAGAACACCCAGTCGGCGCTCGCCCGGATGCATGAGTTGCAGGCGAGGATCGACGAGCTCGACGACCGGCTGCACCAGCGGGCGCGCCACTGGTGGAGCCGCCGGGCCGTCTGAGGCCCGCCGGGAGCGCAGTCGCCGCGATTGGTGCTGCGAGCCCGGATCAGCTGGACGCGGTGACGGCGAAGGCCGATGTTCGTCGTGACCACGATGTTTCGCAGAGGGCTGCCGCAACGGAGCGAGATCCGGAAGCACCACTGCGTTGCATGGCGTCGTCCCAGCGTTGCGAAAGGATGGCGGCGGCGTTACAAGCCGCGGCACAGGGCGGGCCGGGCTCCCGATCGGGCGTGAACATGGTCGCCAGCAGCCGGGCCACGGGCGACCGGGTAAGCCCGACTCGGCCACCAGGAGATCTCCCATGGCGACGCCAGCCCCCTTCGCCCGCCGCCGGCTCGGCCGGCGTCTCTCGGCCGTGTCGGTCGCCGTCATGGGCACTCTCGCGCTGGCCGTGGCGGGGGCATTGGGAGTGGCCGCCGCCCCGACGCTCCACGGGTCGAGCAGCGGGACCCACGCCACCCTGACGGCGGCGGAGACGGCCGCGCCGACGGTGACCGCGCTCTGCAGCTCCACCTCGGGGAAGTACGCCTGGCAGGTGAGCACCACCCAGACGCTGTCTAACTACAACATCGACTACGCGGCCGCCGCCACGGGCCCTTGGCCGGGGATTGAGGTCACGTCGACCACAGTGCCGTTCAACTTCACCACCACCACCGCGTTCCCAGAGCTCTACGTCCGGTGGGACAGCCCCCCGAACTTGGTCGCGAGCCCGGTGACTGCATACACGACCACCTGCCCGACGACCCCACCGGCGGTGGTCGCCCTCTGCAGCCCCAGCTCGGGGACCTACGCCTGGCAGGTGAGCACCANNAACTACAACATCGACTACTCGGTGGCCGACGCGCCGCCTTGGACTGAGGTCAGGTCCACCGTGAAGACGTTCACCGTCGACACGGCCAGCTCGTACTCGAAGCTGTACCCCCGGTGGGATAGCGACCAAAGCGAAGTGGGGGGCGCGGTGACAGCAGACGCCACCGCCTGCCCGACGCCGACACCGGTGCCCACGCCGACGCCCACCGCGACCGCGAAGCCGACCGCGACCGCCACCGCGAAGCCGACCGCCACCGCCACCGCCACCGCGAAGCCGACCGCCACGGCGACGCCCACCGCAACAGCAACAGCGACCCCGACCCCGAC
>PLAX01000178.1 GCA_003135255.1 Candidatus Dormiibacterota bacterium
CTCTTCTACGTGACCGACCCGTGCGGACACAACCACTATTCGGTCACCGAGGCCGTCCACGAGCAGCAGATTTCCGAATATGGGACCTCCTGTTGATCGGTACGGCGGGCGGAGGATGCCGGTAGCGCCACCAAAGTGGCTCCAGCTCGGTTTGATCGGATCGGGGATTCGGCACTCGCCAAGTCCCGCGATGCACCGTGCCGCGCTCCACGCCCGTGATCTCCAGGGCGACTACACCGCCCTGGACGTCACCCCCGCCGAGCTTCCCGGGCTGCTCCGGCAGCTCCGCAGCGGCGAGATCAGCGGCTGCAACGTCACCGTCCCCTACAAGGCGGCGCTGGCGGCGGCCTGCGACCGGCTGGAGGGCGATGCCGCGGTCTGCCAGGCCGTGAACACTCTGCTGATCCGGGACGGGGAGCTGATCGGAGACAACACCGACGCGCGCGGCTTTGAGCTCTCGCTCAGCTACCAGCGCCTCCGCCCCGATCCCGGGGCTCGGGGCATCGTGCTGGGAGCGGGCGGCGGGGCCGCCGCCTGCGTGCTCGCCCTCTGCCGGATGCGGGTGGACGAGGTGGTGGTGGTGGCGCGGCGTCTGGAGCAGGCGGAGGAGCTCTGCCTGCGGGTCTCGCCCGACGCCCGAGCCGTCGATTGGAAGGACACCGAGGCGGTCCAGGCCGCCGCCCGCGAGGCCGACATCCTCGTCAACGCCTCGTCGACCGGGGTCTTCGGCATCCCCGTGCCGGTGGAGATGCTGCCCGCGGGCTGCATCGTTGCCGACCTTCGCTATCGGCCCCGTCCCGTCGACCTGGTGGCCGCCGCTCAGGCACGCGGCCTCCGGGCCGCCGACGGCGTGGAGATGCTCCTCTTCCAGGGGATGCTCAGCTTCCAGCGCTGGACCGGCGTCGATCCTCCGTGGCACGCCGCCCGTGCCGCGCTGGAGGAGGCGCTCGCCGGATGACCGGACCAGCGGCGAGCCGCGCCGCCACCAGCGGTCGATGAACATCGCCTTCACGCTCGCCTCGGGGGTGGCGGGCGCCGCGGTGGGGCTCGGCATCGGGTGGATCAATGTCGTCCTGGAGCGGGCGGAAGGTCTCCGACAGGAGGAGGACGAGGAGCGCGCCGAGTACGAGGCCGAGGTTGCCAAGGGGGCGGATGCGGCCAGGGAACGAGGCGAGCAGCCCGAGGCGGCCGCCCCGTGGTTGCCCGAGAAGTACGGGTGGACCTGGCTGGAGTGGGGCCTCGCCCCGGTGCTGGGCGCCTTCACCTTCGGCCTCTTCGCGGGTCGCCAGACGCTCACCTGGGCGGCTCTCGAGACCTTCCTCTGGATGGCCGTGTTTGTCCAGATCGTCCTCTTCGACCTCAAGCACCGGCTCATCCTCGACAAGATCACCTACCCGGCCATCGTGGTGGCGGTGCTGCTCTCCGCCGTCACCCCCGGGCTGTCGTTCACCCGGTCGCTCACCGGCGCCCTGGTGATCGGCGGCTTCTTCCTGCTCTTCCACCTGATCTCGCGCCACGGGATCGGTCTGGGCGACGCCAAGCTCGGTGCCCTGATCGGCGCCGTGACCGGGCTGGGTCTGGACAGCCCCAACCACCTGCAGGCGATCTACGCGGTGACCGGCGGCGTCTTCCTGGGCGGCGCCGTGGCGCTGCTCCTCCTGGTGACGCGGGTGCGGAGCCTCAAGGACCCCATTCCCTACGGGCCCTTCCTCTGCGCCGGTGCGGTGCTCGTTCTCTTCCAAAGTCTGCCCCTCACCTGAGGTCGGCCCGCATGCCGCATCATTGCGGCGGTATGACGCCCCACCTCCTGAGCGGCGAGTCCGTGGTGACCACCGAGCGGCAGCACGTCGCGGTCCTGGTGCCGGCGACCCTGCTGGCCGTGATCTGCCTCGGCGTGCCGCTGATCCTGATCCAGCTCGTGCCCGACCAGGTGAGCGGCAAGAACGTCAGCGGGGCAAAGGCGATCGCCGACGCGGTGGTGGCGGTGGTGGTGGTGGCCTGGTATCTGCTCCGCGTCCTGCGCTGGCGCTTCCACACGTACACCCTGACCACCCACCGGATCGTCCTCTCCAGCGGGGTGATCTCGCGGGTCACCGAGTCGATCGCCCTCGACCGGATCCAGGACACCGTGGTCCGCCGGCCGCTCGCCGACCGGCTGATCGGGGCGGGCTCGCTCGAGATCCAGTCCGCGGGCCGCGACGGCACCGAGGTGCTGCGGCTCGTCCCCAAGCCGGACCGCTTCTACACCCAGATCCTCCAGGCCATCGAGGATTACCGGGTCATGGCCTACCCCGGCGCAGCCGAGCAGGAGGGGCGCGCCGCGCCGTCCGCCCCCCAGGGGAGCGCCGGCGGGGTGTGATCGTCCCTGGAGAAGCGCTGGCGGGCCTGCCGCCTGCGATCTCGCGCCGAGCTGCTGCCTCTCGGGTGATCGCCTCGCACAGGAGCCTGTCGCGGGCGCGGATGATGGCATCGTGTGCTCCGGCTCGGCGCTCGCCATCCTTGGGCCGGCGGCCGGGATCCAAAGGTCTGGGGCCACGCCCAACCCGGCCATAGGTTCCAATGACGTACGAGGTCGATCGGCGCGACACAGTCCTCATCTGGGTCTTCGCCGTGCTCGCAGCGGCGATCACGTTCTATCAGGTGTCGCGCCCGGGATTCCTATTCGGCCTCACTCCTGACATCTCCTCCTGGCTCGGCGCATCGGTCCGTCTCGTGCACGGAGCGATGCCATACCGCGACTTCGATTTGATTCAACCCCCCGGGTTCCCGCTCCTGGCGAGCCCCTTCGCTTTCCTCTCTGAATGGATCGGCACCCGCGATGCGCTCGCGGTCCTGCGCCTCTGCACGCCGCTTCTGGCAGCGGGCAGCGTGCTGCTCACCGGGAAGGTCGTCCATCACCGGGGTACCACTGCGGTGGTCGTCGCCTGCGGGGTTATGGCGTTCTATCCCGCCGAGCTGTACGCGCTCCGCAGCGGGCTGCTCGAGTCGGTGGTGGACTTCTTCTGCCTGGCCGGAGCGGCGCTTATCTTCGAGGGCGATTCGCTCTCTCGGTCGCGGCGCCGCGTCCTGCTCGGCGGCATCGCCATAGGGATCGCTCTGGCGGTCAAGGCGCCCGCCGTCGTTGCGGTGGTCGTGCTGGCCGTGCTCTGCCTGACCGATTTCCGTCATCGACTGCTTCCATTCATCGCCGGCGTGGCCGCGGGCTTCGGCATCCCCACACTTCCCTTCTTCGTCTTGGCGCCCGGGTCATTCCTGCGCGATCTTGTGGCCGCTCCATTGGCCAGCGCTCCAGGAACGCAGCGAGTCCCAATCCCGGCCAGGCTTGGGGATATCACCGGACTATCTGGGGTGGGAGGAGCGCAGGCCGCGATCATCGCGGCATTGGTGATCGTGGCGATCGTGATGGCATCCTTCTGTTTGCGCCCACGGCGGAGGCCCTCAACGCTGGAGTGGTTCGCGATTGCTGCCGCCGTGCTGGCGGTGATCTCACAGTTCGCTCCCGCGTACTACTTCACCAACTACACCGCATTCGTTGCCCCGTTCCTCGGGCTCCTCCTGGGCCTCTCACTCGCGAGGCTCTTCGAGACACCACGCGCAGTGCGATTCGGGATCGCCGTCACCGGGGTGGCGATCGCCCTCTTGTGCGCCACCCAGGTGGTCTCGATTCACAACCTGACGACGAATGACGTCGCCAATGTCGTCGATGCGGAGATTCCTGCGGGCGCATGCACGCTCTCGGATGCACCGAAGCTGCTGATGACCACCGACCGCTTCGTGTCGACGGCCGCCGTCTGCAACGACATGATCGATCCGGAGGGAGCGACGCTCTCGTACGGATTCGGCTCCGCGGGTGCCGAGCATCTCTGGACAGTGATGGTCGATCGTTCCGACTACATCGTGACAAGCACGCCGTTCCAGGACTGGTACATCCCACCTGATGCGCGCCTTCGCGACTACGTGAGCGCGAACTTCCGCCTTCATGTCGTGGGCAAGCTGCTCTTTTACGTGCGCAACGGTTTCCCCTATGGCCACAGCCAGTCGTGACGGAGTGCGCTGATCGATCGCCCTCGACCGGATCCGGGACGCCGTGGTCCGTCCGCGGGAGAGGCGCTGGCGGGCCGGCCGGCTGCCATCTCCAGCCGAGCCGTCAGCGGGCGGTCAGGGTGATCGTCCAGCCCCGGGGATTGATGGGGATCACGACCCGTGTCCCGGGCGCTGCGGCGTCGAGGCGCTGGACCTGGGCTCCCCAGTGCTGGTCCAAGTACGGGGGATAGAGCCAGTCCCTCGGGACGCCGTTGGCAGCGCTGAGGAGGAGAAGGATGAAGGCGGCCACCGCGCCGACTCGGGCCGGCGCATCACGGAGGCGGCGGGGCGGCTTGCCCTCAGGCCGCGGGCTCGGGCGAGCCCGGCGCGCAGCGAGCCAGCCCAGGGAGATCGCGAAGGCGAGCAGCGGGTAGAGGAAGTAGCGGATGCCGCCCGGATGGAAGTTGACGATGTCGGCGGGCTCGCCCAGGTTGGGCCAGCGCGGCGATGGGATCGACGGTGCCACGAGCGCCAGGACCAGCTCGAGGGCGGCGAAGGCGCAGAAGGCACCGAGGATGGCTGGACCTCGCCACCCGGCCCAGGCGCACGCGACCACCGGGATGGCGGCCAGCACCGCGAGGGCGACAAGGTTGTCGCCGAGTGGCGTCCCCACCAGCCCACTCAGCCCGTGTGCCCCGGAGGTGAGGCCGAGCGTGAGCTGGCGCCCGAGCAGCGTGACCAGAGCCGCCATACCGGGGGCCAGCCCCTGCGAGGAGCGCTGCTGCGCGTAGGCGGCGGCCAGGACAGCCACCTGGGCGATGGCGCAGGCCGAGTTCGCCAGCAGGACGAAGCCGCGGCGCCGGTCGCCGCGATCCCGGAGCCATCTCCAGGCCGCGATGGGCTCCAGCAGGATGCAGTACGGCCCGGTCAGGCCGGAGAGGATCAGGACGGCCCCGTCACAGATCCAGCCCCACAGGCGCCGGGGTCGACCCGCGAAGACGACCAGGAACGCGATCAGGCCCAGGTGCCACTGCGCGTTGGTCAGATTGCCTGTGGTGTCGTAGCTGTTGGGGAGGGCGATGACCAGGAGGGCGATGGCGACCCGGACCGCGAGGCGTGGAATGGAGTCGGCCATCCGGCGCGAGAGGAGATAGCAGATGCCGCCGGCCTCGACGAGCAGGCCCACGGCGTTGAAGAAGGTGGGCACGGCGACGGTGGGGAGCAGCAGCGAGAGCGAGGCGGTGATCCGCTGGAGAGCGATCAGGTAGCCGGCGGCCGGGTCCCAGAGCGAGACGAGCGGACCATGCGCGTACGCGGTCTGGTACCAGCTCCCGTCGTCGGCGTAAAACTGCGCGTGCAACAGCAGGGAGGGCAGGTGGGAGAAGCAGAGGGCAGCGGTCGCCAGGGCGGCGGCGACCAGGCACCAGCCCGTGTGCTGCGAGAGCCGCGCATGCCAGACTCCCCAACGACCGGCGCGCTCGCCGCGGGATCGGGCGGCTGCGGTGGCGGCGCAGTGCGTCTGCCGGGCGGCGACCTCCGGTCCCATCCGCGGCACGGTACCACCGAGGGGAATCAGCGATGACCGACGCCACGGGCGGCACGGGGGGAGGGCCGGGTGCCATCCGACCGCCTCAGTCGCCGCCTGCAGACGCGACCCGACGGGGGACCGGGCAGGCCGGCTCCCCCGGCCATCACCCGGCCACCACCGTGGTGGTGGTGCTCGCGCTGATCGCCGCCGGGCTCCAGGTGCTGCGGCTCACCCGCCCCAACGCGCTGCTCGAGGGATATTCCGACACCAGCTTCTACCTGGGAGCGGCGATCCGGTTCGTCCACGGCGCCCTGCCGTACCGCGACTTCGCGCTGCTCCAGCCGCCGGGGCTGCTGCTGTTGTACAGCCCATTTGGCCTGCTCTCGATGGCGGTGGGCACCCGTGGGGCCCTGATGGCTGCCAGCTGCTGCTCGCCTCTGCTTGCCGCCGCCAATGTGGCGCTGGTCGGGAGGTTGATCGCTCACCGCGGCTGGCTCGCGGCCCTCGCCGCCTGCGGACTGATGGCCGTCTATCCGGCGACGTACATCGCCCTGCTCGACGGCATGCTCGAGCCGCTCATGTGCTTCTTCTGCCTTCTGGGCGCGGTCCTGGTCTTCGATCGGGACGGTCTCGCCGGGCGGCGCCGGCTGGTCGCGGGCGGCGCCGCCTTCGGCTTCGCGGGGGCGGTCCTGGTCGCCGCCGTCCTGCCGGTGCTGGTGGTGATGGTGCTCTGCGCGAGCCGTTTCAGGCGCCGGCTGCTGCCCTTCGTGGGGGGGTCGCCGCCGGATTCATCATTCCAGTGCTCCCCTTCTTCGTGGCGGCGCCCGCCGCCCTTTTCCACGATACCGTGGTCACCCAGCTGGAGCGCGTCCAAACGGGCGGACGCACCACGGTGACGGGCCGCCTCCTGTCCATGACGTTTGCCCCCGATGGGGGCCGGCTGATCGAGGCCGCCGTCGCCCTGGCGGGGCTGGGAGTCGTGATCGCTGTCGGGCTGGCCGCGGCGCGGCGGCGGCTCACCACCCTGGATTGGTTCGCCATCGGCGGCACGCTCAGCCTCGGGGCCGTCCAGTTCGCGATCGGCGTCTACTTCAAGCACTTCCCCGCCATGCTGGTGCCGTACCCGGCGCTCCTCCTGGGCATCGCGGTGGCCGGGCTCAGCTCGCGATGGGCGCCGCGACTGGTGGCCGCGGTGGCCGCCCTCGCCGTGACCGGTCTGGTGGTCGCCCACGCGTCCCTCATCGAGACCGAGTCGACAGTGGACGTTAGTCCGTGGGTCGACGCCGTCGTTCCGGTGAACGGGTGCGCGATCTCCCCCTACACCTATCTGCTGCTGATGAGCGACCGCTTTGAATCGGCGGTTGCCGGCTGCACCGCGTTCACCGACCCGGAGGCGACCCATCTGGCAAACCAGGACAGCCCGGGCGGCGCGGTGCCGGCCTATCGGGCTGCCCTGGAGCACGCCGACTACCTGGTTCTCAATACGACCCTTCGCCAATGGCTGAGCGGGCCGTACGCGCCGCTCTACCCGTACGTGGCCGGCCACTTCCAGCCGCACGACTCCGGGCCGCTCACCATCTACGTCCGGGACGGCTTCCCCGTCGCCGTGCAGCCTAGCCCGCGCGCGCCGGACCGCCGGTGGCATGGCCCTGCCGAGGCAGATGAGCTCCGGATCAGCGCGTATCCTGGGTCGGCGGGGAATCGGGCGCGCTGACCCGTAGAATCGCTGGCGCAGCCAGCGGCGCCGATCGCGCCCCCGCACGAGTGAGCTTCCCCCTTGATGACGTCCCCGCGACAGACCCGGCGAGCGCCGCTCCGGTCTGCGCCGAAGCCACGCCGATGCTCCGTTTCCTGACCGCCGGGGAGTCCCACGGGCCCCAGCTGACGGTGATCGTGGAAGGCGTGCCCGCCGGGCTGCGCCTCGACGCCCGGCGTGACATCGATCCCCATCTCCGCCGCCGCCAGGGCGGCTACGGCCGGGGCAAGCGCCAGCAGATCGAGCAGGACCACGNNGTCCGTCCGGGGCATGCGGACCTGGCCGGCATGCTCAAGTACGACCTGGACGACGCCCGCGACGTCCTGGAGAGGGCGAGCGCGCGCGAGACGGCCGCCCGGGTCGCCGCCGGGGCGGTGGCCATGACGCTGCTGTCACAGCTCGGCGTCCACGTCAGCTCGTGGGTGCAGCGGATCGGAGCCGTGGCCATCGACTGGCGCGACGACGTGGACCCGGTCGCCGTCGAGGCGTCGCCGGTGCGCTGCCCCGACCCCGGGGCCTCGGAGCGGATGGTGGCGGCCATCGACGTCGCCCGCGAGCGTGGCGACGCGCTGGGGGGCAGCGCGGTGGTCACCGCATCCGGCGTGGTCGCCGGCCTGGGCAGCTACGCGCAGTGGGACAGGAAGCTCGACGGCCTCATCGCCCAGGCCCTCTGCAGCATCCCGTCGGTGAAGGGCGTCGAGATCGGGGCCGCCGTGGTCGCCGCCCGGTCCCTGGGCTCTCAGGTCCACGACTCCCCGAGGTACGTCGAGGGCGAGGGGTTTCACCATCTCAGCAATCGCCAGGGCGGGCTCACCGGCGGGGTCACCGACGGCGAGCCGGTGTGGGCGACGGTCCACTTCAAGCCGATCTCGACGCTGCTCACCCCGCTGCGCTCGGTCGATGCCCACACCGGCGCCGAGGTCAACGCCCACTACGAGCGGAGCGACATCTGCATCGTGCCGGCCGGCGCGGTGGTCGCCGAGGCCATGCTCGGCTGGGTGATCGCGGCGGCCATGACCGAGAAGCTCGGAGGCGACTCGCTCACCGAGATGCGCCGCAACCTGGCCGGCTACCGGCGCAGCACGAGGCGGCTCCGGTGATCGCTCCGACCGCGGCCGGCTCGCGGCCGGTGGCCCTGGTCGGCCTTCCCGGGACGGGCAAGACCACCCTCGGACGGCGGCTCGCCGACCGTCTCGGCTGGGAGCTCTGCGACACCGACGCGGAGATCGAGCGCGGCACCGGGCGGAGCCCGGCCCAGATCATCGACCTGGATGGGGAGGACGCGTTCCGGCGGATCGAGCTGGCCACCGTGACCGAGCTGCTGGAACGTCCCCGTGCGGTCGTCATCGCCTGCGGTGGGGGGCTCTTCGGCGAACCCGCCACGCGCCGCCGGCTGCTCGAGGCCGCCTGGGTGGTGGCCCTCGACGCCCCCGACAGCACCCTGCTGGAGCGGCTGGGCTCGGCCTCCGACCGCCCCCTGCTCCGCGGCGATGTCAGCGGCCGCCTCGCCGAGCTGCGCCGGCGGCGGCAGCGCGCCTACGCCGAGGCCCACCTCCGCATCGACACCGGCCGCACCTCCCCGGAGGAGGCCGAGACCGCCATCCGCGCCCTGGCCGGCGCCATCCCGGTGCCGGTCGCCGGCTCCGCCTACCCGGTGATCGTGGGCGAGGCCGCCGTCGCCAACATCGAGGCCCATCTGCCCGCCGACTCCCGCCGCGTCGCCGTGGTCACCGACCGCAGCGTCGAGCCTGCCGCTCGCCGCCTCGCCGCCCGGATCGCCGCCTCCGGCAGGGAGGCGCCGCTGGTGAGCCTGGCCGGCGGCGAGACGGCCAAGAGCTGGGTGTCAGCGGGGAGGCTGATCGAGCGGCTCGCCTCGCTGGGGCTGGGCAGGCGCGACGCCGTGGTTGCGGTGGGCGGGGGCTCGGTGGGCGACCTCGCCGGGTTCGCGGCGGCGACCTACTGCCGGGGCATAGCCTGGCTCGGGGTGCCGACCACCCTCCTCGCCATGGTCGACAGCTCCATCGGTGGCAAGACCGGTGTGAACCTCCGTGCCGCCAAGAACCTGGCCGGTGCCTTCTGGCAGCCACGGGCGGTACTCTCCGACCCCGGCCTGCTGCGCAGCCTCCCATCCCGGGAGCTCGCCTCCGGTCTGGGGGAGATCGCCAAGTACGCGATGATCGCCGACACCGACCTCCCCACCCTCCTCGACGCGGGCGTCGAGCGCGCCGGAGCCGGCGATGTGGAGACCCTCACCCCGATCATCGAGCGCTGCGCGGCGATCAAGGCGGAGGTGGTCGGCCGCGATCCCCGCGAATCCGGGTTGAGGGCCGTCCTCAACTACGGGCACACCGTCGCCCACGCCATCGAGGCGGCCACCGGCTACGGCACGGTCACCCACGGGGAGGCGGTGGCGGCGGGGATGCGGGTCGCCGGCCGGCTCTCGACCGAGATGGTCGGGCTCTCCGCGGCCGATCGGGAATGGCAGGACGGCCTCCTCGACCGCCTCGGCCTCCAGCCTCTGCCCCCCGTCCTGCCCGCGGCCGTGCTGCGCCGTCTCGGCCACGACAAGAAGGCGGTGGGCGGCGAGGTGCGCTGGGTGCTGCTGGCCCGGCGCGGCGAGCCGGTCACCGACCAGCGCGTGCCCGCCGATCTGGTGCGCGAGACGATCGAGGAGGTGCTTCAAAGCAGATGACCAGGGTCCTTGTCCTCAACGGTCCCAACTTGGGGAGCCTCGGGCGCCGGGAGCCCGAGCTCTACGGCGGCCGCACCCTCGCCGAGGTCGACACCGATCTGCGTGAGCGTGCCGCGGCGATGGGCATCGACATCCGCACCGAGCAGCGCAACAGCGAGGGCGAGCTGATCGACCTCATCGAGGCGGAGACCGGGCACTCCGACGCCCTGGTGATCAACCCCGGGGCGTTCAGCCACACCAGTGTCGCCCTGCTCGACGCGCTCCGGGCGTTCCCGGGGGTGGTCGTCGAGATCCACCTCACCAACACCTTCCAGCGCGAGAGCTACCGGAAGGTCATGCTCACCGCGGAGGCCGCCGATTCGGTCATCCTGGGGCTCGGCGTCTCCGGGTATGCGGTCGCCCTGGAGGCAGCCACCCGGATGGTGCGAGAGAGAAGAGAATTGAATCAATGATCAATGCAGGCGACCTCCGTCCCGGGGCCACGGTGGAGCGGGGCGGTCAGCTCCTCCAGGTCCTCGACTTCAACCACATGAAGCTTGGCCGGGGCACCGCCATCGTGCGCACCAAGATGAAGAACCTCTCGACGGGGGCGGTGACCGAGGAGACCTACCGTCCCGAGGAGAAGTTCGGGCGCGCCCGGATCGAGCGCAGCGAGGCGCAGTTCCTCTACAGGGACGGGGATGCGTACGTGGTCATGGACACGACCACCTACGACCAGACACCTCTCTCTCCCGAACAGGTGGGTGAGGGTGCTCGCTGGCTCAAGGAGAACGTCAACCTCACCCTGCTCATGTGGGACGACAAGATCCTCGGTGTCGAGCTGCCCACCTCGGTGGAGCTTGAGGTGCGGGAGACCGATCCCGGGTTCAAGGGCGACACCGCCAACGCCGGGACCAAACCGGCGACCTTGGAGACCGGGGCCACCGTAGACGTTCCGCTCTTCGTCAACGTCGGCGACCACGTCCGCGTCGACACCCGCACCGGGCGGTACCTGGAGAGGGCCTGATGGATGCACCGGCAGACGCCGCGACCAACGGGCACCGTCCGCCCCTCCGCACATCCCTCGGCGTGACCCGGGTGGCCAACGAGGTGGTGGCCTGGATCGCCGTCCTCACCGCCCTCCAGGTCGAGGGCGTCCACGCCATGTACCAGGCGGCGGGCCAGTCCCTGGAGCGCATCCTGCGCCGCTCCGCGGCTCATCGCGGCGCCAGGGTCGAGTTGCGCGACGACAGCACCCTCGACATCGACCTCTGGGTGGTCGTGGTCTCGGGCCACTCCGTCCCCAAGGTCGGGGCCGAGGTGCAGCAGCGCGTCGCCGACGCGGTGGAGCGGATGCTGGGCCTGGACGTGGGCACCATCAACGTTCACGTCAGCGAGGTCGTCTTCGCCCCATGAGCCGCTCCGCGGGGAGGCGGCGCCGGGGACGCGAGCTGGCGCTGCGGGTCCTCTTCGAGCTGGAGGGGACCGAGAAGGAGCCGCGCCCGGCCCTCGAGTATCAGGCCGATGACATGGGCGCACCCCGGGACACCGTCGAGTTTGCCCGCATCCTGGTGGAGGGGACGCTGGAGCACGTCGTCCGCATCGATGCGGCCATCTCCGAGGCGAGTGTCAACTGGGATCTCGTCGACTACGGCAAGGTCGAGAGAGCGGTGCTGCGGCTCGGGACCTACGAGGTGCTCTACGAGCCGGCGACCCCGGTCGCGGTGAGCATCGACGAGTCCCTGGAGCTGGCCCGGGTGTACGCCGGTGAGGAGGCGGTTCCCCTCGTCAACGGGGTGCTCGGCCGGATCGCCCGGGAGCGGGTGTGAGCGCCGGGCGGGGCCAGCGATGAGCTTCCGCCAGGCGCTGACCGTCGCCCAGCTCACCGCGGTCATCCGCGGGGTCATCGCGCTCAGCCCGGACCTGGAGGACGTCCTGGTCGAGGGGGAGATCAGCAACCTCTCGATGCCGGCCTCGGGGCATCTGTACTTCACCCTCAAGGACGCCAACGCCTCGCTGAGCTGCGTCGTCTGGCGATCACAGCGTGCTGAGATCCCCTTCCGGCCGGAGAACGGGATGACCGTGATCGTGCACGGCCGCATCGAGGTCTACGACGCCCAGGGGCGGTACCAGCTCTACGCGGACCGGCTGGAGCCCTCCGGGGTCGGCGCTCTCGCGCTCGCCGTCGAGCAGCGCCGCAGGGCACTCGCGGCGGAGGGGCTCTTCGACGAGGCCCGCAAGCGGGCGCTTCCTCTCCTGCCGCGGCGGGTGGTGGTGGTGACATCGCGGAGCGGGGCCGCGTTGCGTGACGTCCTCACCGTGGTCGGCCGGCGCGCCCCCGGCGTCGACCTGGTGCTCTCCCCGGCGACCGTGCAGGGGGAGGGGGCGGTCGAGACCCTGATCCTCGCCCTGGAGCGGGCCCAGTCGGTGAGCGGCGCCGAGGTGGTGCTGCTCGTCCGCGGCGGCGGCTCCCTGGAAGACCTCATGCCCTTCAACGACGAGCGGCTCGCCCGCGCCATCCGGGCCGGCCGGCTGCCGGTGGTCTCCGGTGTCGGCCACGAGACCGACAC
>PLAX01000022.1 GCA_003135255.1 Candidatus Dormiibacterota bacterium
ACGACGGCACTCTTCCCGTCGCCCACATCCGAGGGTCGGCGCGGATCAGTGATCAGGCGATCCGCGACTTCGCAGCCCGCGCCTCCCGCTGGCATCGACGACCGGTGCGGAGGGCCGCAGGATAGGTCTGCGATCGACCGAATGCGGGGGAGAGCCAGGGTTGGTTGGCCGGCTCCACAGCCGGACAAGGCCAGGCGCATTAGCCGCGTTCGGTCTGGTGCGTCTATACCTGGCACACTCAGGCGCCCGGACGATACCGCTACACTCCTGTCGGCCCGTGACCGCACAGGAGGGCAGCCATGCCTGACGCTTATCGCATCGTTTGCGTCGAAACCGAGTACGCGGCTGATCGCAAGCATCATCACATCCTTGGTGTTGGCACCGGCCCGAAGGCAGACAGCGCCGACAACCAATGGACCGTAGCGAAGGTCCGGGAGGCCATTAGGGGCGGAACTAAGTTCCACACGGAGAGCCCGTCGACCCAGGCGAAAGCTGATGTTGAGCCCTTCACGTGCTGTGGCGTCCAGACCATCCGTTCCGCGGGCGACGCCATCGAGGACAACAATCTCGACAACCTGCGGGCCTGTGCTTGGAAGAAGACCACTTAGCCCACCCCCACCGAGTGGAGGCCTGTGACCGTCCCCGATAGCGTCGATGCGAAGCTCAAGTGGGCACGCAAACACATGGATGCAGCTAAGCACTCGGTTGATGTGTTCGTCGACGGCCACCCCTATGCGGTCGGGCGTGAGCTTAAGGACGAAGGCGCTAAGCACGTCTACAGGTTTACGCGCTACAGCGAGCCGCCAAGGGAGATCGGCCTGAGAGTTGGGGACACAATCCACAATCTCCGTTCCAGCCTTGACCACCTGGCGCTCGCGCTGGCCCGTAAAGGGGCCGAAGCGGAGGGGGTCACGATGACCCTGAAGGAGGAGACACGCGTCCAGTTCCCCATCGCCTCTACCCCTGACAACTACAAAGATCAGATTGGTAGCGGGCGGCTCAAGAACGTGGATGCCAGCGCAGTCGCCCAGATCAGTTGGCTTCAGCCGTACCGCCAAGGCGACGACTTCGCCACCGCGCCGTTGTGGTGCATCAGAGAGTTGGATGACGCCGACAAGCATCGGAAGTTGGCGACCCTGGGCTGCGTGGTCCGTGACTTGAGCAGCATCACCCTCCCGCCAGGGGTGCCAGAGCCCGAGAGCACGTTCCCGCGCGAGGGTTGGGGCCTTGGCGCAGTAGTGGTGGCCTACGTGTTCCCGGCACCGTACCCGGAAGTGGACATGCATTTCGAGCCCACCTTCGCGGTAGCTCTTGAAGAGGCGTGGCCACCAACTCGGCCGATCTATGACGTACTGAGGGACTACATTGAGTACGTCGAGGAGTACGTGGTCGGCTCCCTAGCGGAGCGGTTCCTGTAGAGGCGAGGCGGTCACAGTTCGCCCCCCAGTCCCCCGACCCTCGGTGTGTCTAGTGGTCTGTCGTCTAAATAACATGGTAGTATGTGGTGGTGCCAGCCATCACCGCCGCGGCGCTTCCGCTCACCGATTCGCAACGTAGAGAACTGCAGCGCGTGGCGAGTTCGTCGTCGCTCGCACATCGCGCGGTTGTCCAAGCACGAGCACTGCTCTGGGCAGCTGAGGGTCTCGGCAACGAGGAGATCGCGCGCCGTTCGGCGGTGGACTCAGATGCCATCCGGCGATGGCGTGCGCGCTTTGCTGAGAAGGGGGTCGATGGGGTCGGCGTCATCGCCAAAGGCCGCGGGCGCAAGCCGTCGCTGCCGCCAGGGACCGTGGCCGAGGTGGTGCGGATCACACAGCACGAGGAGCCCGCTGATGGCTCGACGCACTGGACGACGCGGTCACTCGCTCGCCGGCTCGGCATCGGCAAGGATGCGGTGGCCGGAATCTGGTCGGACCACAACCTCAAGCCGTGGAGAGTCGACACCTTCAAGATCTCCAACGACCCGCACTTCGAACAGAAGTTGGTCGACGTCGTCGGCCTGTACATGAATCCGCCAGAGCGCGCGGTGCTGTTCAGCTTCGACGAGAAGACCCAGTGCCAAGCGTTGGATCGAACCCAGCCCAGTCTGCCCCTGCGCCCCGGCCGGGCCGGTACCATGACGTACGACTACAAACGCCACGGCACCACTGATCTCTTTGCCGCGCTCAACGTCACCAACGGCAAGGTGCTCACCCACTGCCGCACCAGTCACGCCGCCGTCGATGTCCTCAAGTTCTTCAAGCGAATCGATGCCAGTGTCGCCCGATCACTCGAGATCCACGTCGTCCTCGACAACCTCTCCGCGCACAAGGCCCCGGAGATCACCGAGTGGCTCGCCCACCCGCGCCGGGAACGCTGGCACCTCCACTTCACGCCAACCTCGAGCTCCTGGGTCAACCTGGTGGAACGCTGGTTCAAGGAGCTCACCGACAAGCGTCTACGCCGCGGCGTCTTCACCAGCGTTCCGGAGCTGATCGCAGCCATCGAGAAATGGGTTGAGCATTGGAACAAGGATCCCAAGCCCTTCGTCTGGCACACACCCGCCGCCGACATCATCGAGAAGGTTCAGCGCGGGCGCGCTGCCCTCCACCAGATCAAATCGACGACGGACCACTAGTATGTCGTTGCCTGACCGAGCGATTCAGCGGGCACGCTGCGAGCTGGCGCTGGCTGAGACTGGCCGCCTCACGCATCTGGATGAGCGAGAGCTGGTTGTCGGCTTTGGAGTCTGGCGCGCCCAACCTTCCCAGTTGCCGGCCCGCCTCGAGGCGCCGGGTCAGGCGACGCGAGCCCGGGCGCGGGAACCGCGGCGACGCAGCTGAGGTTGGAGACCCAGCGCGGCGGCGATCCGCGCGTAGGTGTCGATGGTGGGGCTCTTGCGGCCGCGCTCGATCCTGCTGATCTCCTCCTGGGCCACTCCTGCACGGGCAGCGAGCTGAGCCTGGGTGAGGTGCAGATCACGCCGGCCGGCGATGAGGGAGGTGATGAGGCTGTACTTGAGCTCCTTGGCTCGGAGGTCGCGAACGGCCGCCGGCCCTTCGGCCTTCGCCTCGGCCTCGATCTCCGCGTAGAACTCGTCCCAGCTGCTCATGATGGCCACAGTCTATGACCGATCACTCATAGTGGCAAGCTCGCTGGCGTGGGCTCGAACCGTGGCGATTCCCTGGTTCTGGCGCCGCCCCGAAGGGCCTGGTCTGCTGGCACCATCCAGTCGAGACGGCCGCGTGAGAGACTTAAAGAATTACTTTATCTCTTACTATACTGCAGCAGTATACTATGCTCCATGGCTAGTCTAAAAGTCCACTCCTCCCCTCCTGCGGAGCGCATCGTGGCAGCGCTCCGCGGCGTCCTGCCACCGACTGCCCGAGTAGAGATCCTGGACGAGTCCGGCGCAGACAGCCTGCTGCGCCTGAACGGGAGGCGACTCTCCGTGCGGTGGGTGCCGCGCGGCTGGCCTCGCGATCTCACCAACGCCTTCAACCAGCGGCCCCTTCCCGACGTGGTCATCGCCCCCCGGATGTCACCAGGGGCACAGGAAGTCGCCCGGCGTCACTCCGTGGGGTGGCTCGATGAGAGCGGCGCCGCAGAGATCAGCACGCCGACGCTTCTCGTCGTGCGAAGCGGCTCGCACCGGTTCACCCCCGAGCCGAGCGGCTGGCGCCCATCCACGCTTGGAATCTCGGAGGCGCTCCTCTCCGGCGTTCGAGGGACCGTGGACGCGATCTCCCGAGCGACCGGCTACTCGCCGAGATCGGCACAGGTGGGCCTGGCGTTCCTCGAGATGCGCGGTCTGCTGGTCGCGGAG
>PLAX01000136.1 GCA_003135255.1 Candidatus Dormiibacterota bacterium
CGAATGCGCGCGCCGGAATCGGGAATGCTTCTCGTGGAGGCCGGCTGCCGCGGAGTCCTTGACGTGGCGCACCGCGAGTCCCCATCCTCAGGCGGTGCTGCTGGCGACCTGGAATGTGAACTCGGTCATGGCGCGGCTGCCGCGCCTGCTCGAATGGCTGGACGCCACCGGCCCCGACGTCCTCTGCCTCCAGGAGACGAAGGTCGCGGACGGCGCCTTCCCGACCGCGGAGGTCGCCGCCCTCGGCTACGAGGTGGCAGCCAACGGCAGCGGCCGCTGGAACGGGGTCGCCATCCTCTGCCGGGTCGGGCTCGACGCGGTCACCGCCGGGTTCGCCGGTGAGCCCGGCTTCCCCGAGGTGGAGGCGCGAGCGGTATCCGCCACCTGCGCGGGGGTGCGGGTCTGGTCGATCTACGTCCCCAACGGGCGGGAGCTGGAGCATCCCCATTACGCCTACAAGCTCGCCTGGCTGGCCGCCCTGCGCAACGCACTCCGCTCTGAGCTCGACGCCGGCGCCTCCCTGGCGGTCTGCGGCGACTTCAACATCGCCCCCACCGACGACGACGTCTGGGACCCGGCGGAGTTCGCCGGCTCCACCCATGTCAGCCTTCCCGAGCGGGCCGCTCTGACGGAGCTCCTGGAGCTCGGTCTAACCGACGTCCCGCCCCGCGCCCTCAAGGGACGGCCGTTCTCGTACTGGGACTACCGGGCGGGCAATTTCCACAAGGGGATGGGGATGCGCATCGACCTGGTCCTGCTCAGCCGGGCGCTGGCCTCACGGGTGACCGACGCGTACATCGACCGGGAGGCGCGCAAGGGCACGGCGCCCTCGGATCATGCCCCGGTCGTCGTGGGCTTCGCCACCCAGAGCTGAGCGGGAGCCGGTCGCCCGACCGGATGCGCTGCTCCGTCCGGGGGCCCCTGGGCGCGCGACAGCCCGGGCCGGCAAGCCGGCCCGGGCACGCACGGAGGTGGGGTTTCGAGGTGAGCCGGGGGGACGATCTCCCGTCCCGCCGCACCCCACACGATGCGGGATCGCCCGTGAACGACTGGCGGCGCCGCGGTTAAGCGTCGGGGAAGGGCACCGCGTCGACGATCCGCTGCACGAGCGCGGCCGGCGGAGCCGTGGTCGCGTCCAGGGTCAGGTCCGCCACCTGCGCGTAGAGCGGGTCACGGACCCGCGCCATCTCGCGCAGGGTCGCCAGGAGGTCCCCGCCGGGCAGGGGCCGGTGGCCGTCGTCGCGCTGCAGGCGCGAGACGAGGTGGGTCAGCTCGACCCGGAGCCAGACCGTCCACGCCTCGAGGAGGAGGCCGGGGAGGCGAGGGTCGAGCCCGACCGAGGCAGCTGCAGCCACGATCGGCGCCGGTCGGTGGGCCAGCCCCAGTGACAGCACCTCGAGCTCGAGGCCGTGAAGGACGTCCAGGCCCCGCTCCGCCCCGAGCGCGGCCGGCGTCATCCCGGTCACCTCGAGGAGCTTGGCGTCACCGTCCCAGAGGGGCCGGCCGAGGCGACCCGCGAGCGCCGACCCGACGGTGGTCTTGCCAGAGCCCATGAGGCCGACAAGGACGATCGGGCGGCTCGGAGCAAGCACGGGAGAGATTGTGCCGCTCAGCGGCCGGGGTGCCCTTTTCCCGCCGAAGGGCGTAGGCTGGTCACCCAGTCCCCGTGGCAGGTTGCCCTACCCTCCATCCGGTAGATTGCGGCCGCGGGGACGTGCAGCGGGAGAGGTGTTGACCGAGCAAACAGGGGAAGTGGGCGACCTCACGGCGCCGGTGGACGACGGGAGGCCAGGTGGCACGCCACCGCAACCGCCTGTCGACATCGTCGGGCACGCGAGCCGGCCGGATCAGCCAGCCCCGACGGCACCCGTGGGATACGAGTCGCCCCGAACCGACAGCGTCGGGATTCCGGCGGCTCCTCCGGCCAACGGCCCGGGGGGGCGGTTCGCCCCGCCGGCTCCACCCGCCCGTCACCTCCGGACCGCCGACGGCCAATTCCGGCCAGCGACGATGCCGCCGCCTGTGGGGGGAGCCCCCTTCCACTCGATGCCGCCCGATGGTGCCGGAGCCCCGCGCTCACCGCAGCTGGGCAACGGATCGATCGGCTCCGGTGTGGCGCCGGCGCCGTTCTCTGGGCTCGCCCGACGCCCGCAACCGCCCAACGGCGCACCCGGATACGGCATCTCACAGCCGCGGTCGTACGAGCCGGCACGCCCCGCGCCGGCGCCCAACGGCTCGCCGGGGCTGAGCCTCGCCCCCGCACCGCCGGTCACCGCCGACCGGTCGCCGGAGACGCCCGCCGGCGCCCCGGGACCCGCCCTCTCCCGGCCCGCCTGGGCCACCTCCGATCGGCCCGCGTGGCCGCTCCAAGCCGCCCCCGCCTTCAATGTCTCGATACCGCCCCCCCTCGCTCCGGGACGGCCCCTTCCACCCCCCGGCGGCGAGCCCCGGCCCGGGTTGTCGGCAGCACCGCGGCCGATTCCCGGCGGATTGACCGGCAATGGCGGCTCCCCTTCCGGCCCCCGGCGGCCGGACACCANNCCGGACACCAACGGCGCACGACACCACGGCGGCGCGCCCCATCCGGGCGACCCACCCGGTGGGTGGAGACCGCTTCCCGAGCCGGCACTCGCCTCGCCGCAGCGCCCCGCGCCGCACCGCACCGTCGGCCGTCTGGCGGCGCTCGGCCCCGACCCGGCGAGCGAAACGGCGGCCCGGCCGGCTCCGACACCTCCCCGCACCGCGCAGGATTTTTCCACCGAACGGGTGCGGGGGCCGATGAAGGTCAAGCCGGCCACGCGGGGCATGCGCCAGGCGGTCCGTTCCCTCTCGTTCGGGGTGATCAAGCCCGGCCCGGGCCGGTCCGAGCGGCGCGAGCGCGAGCTGGTCGTCACCGCGACCACGCCGATCGCGACCTGCCGCCGGGTGGCCATCGTCTCGCGGAAGGGCGGGATCGGGAAGACCACGACCACCCTGATGCTGGGCCACACCTTCGCCCTCTGCCGGGGGGACCGGGTGGTCGCCCTCGACGCCAACCCGGACGCCGGGTCGCTCGCCTACCGCGTCCATCGCGAGACCGAGGCAACGGTGACCCAGCTGCTCCGCGCCTCGGAGCGTCTCCGCCGCTACAGCGACATGCGCAGCTTCACGAACCAGGCATCGACGCGGCTCGAGGTGCTCGCCTCCGACGACGACCCCACCATCAGCGTCGCCCTCGGCGAGCCCGAGTACCGCCAGGTGCTGCACGTGCTGGAGCACCACTACAACCTGATCCTGATGGACACGGGCACGGGGATCCTCGACTCGGCCACGCAGGGCATCCTCCGGATGGCCGACCAGATCGTGGTGTGCGCCGCCCCCGGCATCGACGCCTCGCGGGCCTCGAGCCTGACCCTCGACTGGCTCGATGAGCACGGCTACCACGACCTCGTCTCCGACGCCGTGGTGGTCATCAACCAGGTCCGCGGCAACGGCGGCCGGGAGATGAAGCAGGTGGTCGACCACTTCGCCAAGCGCTGCCGGGCGGTGGTCAAGGTGCCCTGGGACGCCCACCTGGCCGAGGGGCTCGAGGTGGATGTCGACGACCTGCGCCCGCAGACCCGCACCGCCTACCTCAACTTGGTCGCGGCCGTGGCCCGGAGCTTCTCACTCCCCTCCCGCCACCACTGATCCTCGCGGGCCCGATGGCGGATCGCCACCCCCCCACCGAGCACTACTTCAGCGCTGAACCGGCGGTCGCGACGCGCCCGCGCAACGTGACCGTCCGCCTCCCAGACCAGAGCATCGAGCTGCGGACCGATCGGGGCGTCTTCAGCCTCGCCGGGCTCGACCCGGGCACCGCGGTCCTCCTCCAGGGCGTCCCCGCGCCGCCCGCGGGCGCCACGCTCCTGGATCTCGGCTGCGGGCACGGCGTGGTCGCGATCGCGATGGCCCGCCGAGCCCCCCAGGCCCGTGTGATCGCGGTTGACGTGAACAACCGGGCCCTGGAGCTGACCCGCGCCAATGCGACCGCGAACGGGGCCGAGAGGATCGAGGTGTGCCGGCCTGACGAGGTGGACCCGGACCTCCGGTTCGATGCGATCTACACCAACCCGCCCATCCGCGTCGGCAGGCAGCAGCTCCTGGAGCTCCTCACCACCTGGCTCGGCCGCCTCGAGCCCGGCGGCCACGCCTACCTGGTGGTGCAGCGCCACCTGGGGGCGGATTCGCTCGCGGAGCGGCTGCGGAGCCAGGGGTACGAGGTCCTCCGGATGGGGTCCAAGCGGGGCTACCGCCTCCTCGACGTGCGCGACGCCAGTCCCGCATCGCATGATGGCTGACCATGCTCGCGACCATCACCATCAGCATCGACCCGATCGCCTTCAGGATCGGCTCCCTGGCTGTCCACTGGTACGGGATCATGTACGTGGTGGCCTTCGTGGCCGCCTACTACCTGGGAGCCCGTCCCCACGCCGTCTCCCGGGGCATCAGCCTGGACTACCTGGAGCGGCTGACCGGCTGGACCATCCTCTTCGGCCTGATCGGCGCCCGGCTCTACTACGACGTCCAGAACCTCGACCTGATGCACAGCGTGGTCGACGTGTTCGCGGTGTGGAACGGGGGGATGGCCTTCTACGGCGCGATCATCGGGGGCCTCGCGACCCTGGTCATCCTCGGCCGGCGATGGAAGCTGCCGATCTGGGTCCTCCTGGATGCGGGCGCCTTCTTCGCCGTGGTGGGCCAGCCGATCGGCCGCATCGGCAACATCATCAACGGCGACATCCTTGGCGGTCAGAGCAACCTACCCTGGGCGACCGCCTACACCAACCCTGACGCCATCCTCCAGGCCGGGTACCGGCTCGGCGTCGCCTACCAGCCCGCCGCCGCGTACGAGGCGCTCGGGACGCTGGTCATCCTCCTCATCCTGCTCGGGGTGCGCCGGCGCGGCGTGCGACCGGGCGTGGTCATCCTCAGCTACGTGGGGCTCTACTCGGTGAGCCAGCTCCTCCTCGACTTCCTCCGTCAGACCGAGCCGGTCATCGCCTTCGGCCTCAAGGAGCTGCAGCTGACGGCCATCGCGACCCTGGTCCTCGTCATGCCGCTGCTCGTGATCATCTGGCGCCGCACCGAGGGTCGCTCGGGGCGCGCTCCGGAGCCGCTGCTGGACGGGGCCTCCTCCGATGCGGAGCCGGAGTCCCCGGCTGAAGTCTCCCCTTCCGACGCGGAAGCGGAGCCGGTCACCCCCGACTGAGGGACACCGCGGGTGAATACCCGTCCCGCCATCTCAGGCCCCCAGCCCCGACGGACGTGCCGTCACCGCCTCCGCGCCGTCGCGGCGTCCCTCCTCTGCGCTCTCGCGGCGGCGGCCTGTGGCACCAGCAGCGCCGGCTCGCCGTCGCCCACAGCAACTGCCAGACCGACCGCCACCCCGGGTGCCGCAGCCTCCGCCGTGGAGGCCCGCCTCCTCGTCCAGCAGGGCCTCGGCATCGGGCTCGCCTCCAACGTGGTTCAGAGCCAGGTGACGGTGCTGTCGGCCGCGCTGCTCGGCTCGACCTCATGCAGCGCCCTCGATGCGGGGACGGGGTCGTCGAAGGTGCTGCAGAAATCCATCACAGGTAGCGTCACCACCGTGAGCGTCGACGTGTACTACGACGGCAGCTGCGCGCAACCGTACATCGAGGCCGCGGCGCAGCTCACCGCCGCCGAGGCGACCAGCACCATCTCGATCACCGAGACGGCCACCTATCTCGGACCGGGCGGCGCCACCCTCGGAGCCCTCCATCTCAGCGAGAGCGTGATCCTCGCCGGGCTTTCCACTGCAATCGAGACCACGACCGTGGACGGCACGGGCACGTTCAATGCACAGGACGGCGCGCCGGCGGTGAGCCTCGGTCTCGAGTGCGTCATCCCCGCCAGCAGCGATCAGATCGCGCCGTTCGTCTGCGGCGGCGCCGTCGCCCAGCCCTTCCCGGCGATCGGGCTGTCCCTCGCCTCGGTCGCCCCGCTCACCATCACCCTGACCCCGATCGCCGGCGGCGGCGAAGACGACTACAGCGTCGCCTTCACGGGCACGCAATCGACCTCCGAGAAAGGTGCGCTCGGCGCCCTGTCGATCACCACCCCAACGCCGACCACCTTCGCCATCGGCGGGAGCGGAACCGCAATGCCGGACAATGCGACATCCGGTCATGCGGCGCTCTTCGCCCTCTTCTCACCGACGCCGACGGGGTGGACGGTCACTGATTCGACCGATGGGACCGTCTGCTCCCTCACCATGGGGAGCAGCTCGCAGGTCACCGGCACCGTGAAGACGGCGGCGGGGGCATCGCTCGCGAATCTCACCCTCGACCCGTCCGGCAGCGGGACCATCACCTACGCCGGCGGGAGCACCGCGCCGATCACGAACTGGACGCTGGGCGGCTGACCCCCGCCTATACTCGGGCCCGTGCTGGCCAGCGACATCCTTCAGGTTCTCGGGATCGTCTTTGAGGTCCTGACCTTCGTCGTCCTGATCCGGGTGCTGCTCTCATGGCTCCCCGGGGTCAACCCGTTCCATCCCCTGGTGCGGCTGATCCGGGCCATCGCCGACCCCATCCTGGCCCCGTTCCGCGGCCTGCTGCCGACCTTCGGCGGGATGCTCGACATCTCCCCGGTGCTCGCCATCATCGTCCTCGAGGTGGCGGCCGAGATCTGCTTCTCCCTCTCCGCGGACGTCTTCGGCGGAGTGTCGGTCGGGGTCATCGTGGTGGGGGCGGTCGAGCAGCTCGTGCTCACCCTGATCATCCTGGTCGCCGTCCTCGTCCTGCTGCGCTTCCTCCTCTCCCTTTTCCACGCGGATCCCTGGCACCCGCTGACGCGGGGCATCAAGACGATGGCCAAGCCTTTCGTCCAGCCCTTTGACGGCATCATCGCCAGCCACTCGTCGATCGACGTCGAGGCCCTGGTCGCCTGCGTCGCCTACATCGTGGTCTTCCTGATCGCCAAGTTCGCACTCGACTGGCTGGCCGGCCTGGTCTGACCCGGCCGGGGCCTGCAGGACCTCAGCGGCGGCGGGCGTTCTCCCGTTCGGGAGCCCGCTGGCGCTCCACCTCCACCCGGTAGGCGGAATCGCCGAGCAGCGATTCTACGGCCCGCTCCAGGGCCGGTCCCGGCTCCACCGACCACTCGGCGCCGAGGACGATCTCGTCCACCGACCGTGATCCCTGCACCTGGATGATCACCGGCGCATCGCCGCGGTGGCGGGAGAGGATGGCACGGAGCGGGGGGAGGAGGTGCTGCTGTCCGGCGGAGAGCCGCAGGCGCACCCGGCTGTTGCGGCGCCAGGCGGCGAGGCGGACGTCCTCCAGACCGTACACCTGCTCCGCGATGACGCTCACCTGCTCGGAGTCCGCATGCTCGTCCTCGTCGGCGACGGCGGCGCCGTTCTGGGCGGGGGCGGGGGCGGCAGCCCGCCCGTTGCGACCGGCCTGCACGCGCCCCCGGACCACGATCACCTGGTCGGGACGGAGCAGCTCGGCGCACTCCTCGAAGGTGCGGGCAAAGACGACCACCTCACAGGTGCCCGAGAGGTCCTCCAGGGTCACGAAGGCCATCCGCTGCCCGGTGGTGCTGCGCCGGGGGATGAAGGCCCGGAGATCGCGGATCGCCCCTCCGATCTGGACGTAGACACCGTCGAGATGGGCGCCCAGCTCCCCGATGCCGGTGTCGACGCGCTCNNCGCTCCCACCGCAGCCGCTCGTCGGCGGCGACCGGGGCGACCTCCGCCGTGGTCCCGAACTCGTCGACGGTGGTGAGGCCAGCGGCGGTCTCCACCTCGACGCTGTCGCCGAAGAGGGAGCCCTGGCCCACCTCTCGCTCGCGACGGATCTGGGCACCACGGTCCAGGGCGCGATCCAGGGTGGCGAGCAGCATGCCGCGCTCGCCCAGCCGGTCACAGGCACCGCTCCGCACCAGGGCCTCGAGCACCCGGCGGTTGAGGTCGCGGCCCCCGGCCCGCAGGCAGAGGTCGGCGAGGCTCAGGTAGGGACCGCCCGCCTTCCTCTCCTCGACGAGCTGCTCCATCACCCGCTCGCCCGCCCCCTTGATGTGGGCCAGGCCGTAGAGGATCTCCCTCTTCTCCGCATCACCCACCGCGAAACCGGCCTCGCTCCGGTTGACGTCGGGGAGCATCACGGTGAGCCCCCGCGCGTGGGCGTCGAGGATGGTCTGCTTGAGCTTGTCGAAGTCGCCGGCCCGGCTGTTGAGCAGCGCCGCCATGAACTCGAGCGGATGGTTGGCCTTGAGGTACGCCGTCTGGTAGCCGATCAGCCCGTAGCACATGGCATGGGCCTTGTTGAAGCCGTAGCCGGCGAAGTGGTCGATGAGGTCGAAGAGGGCGCCAGCGGTCCCCTCCTCCACCCCCCGGGCGGTGGCGCCGGTCAGGAACTTCTCCCGCTGCCGCGCCATCTTGACCTTGTCCTTCTTACCCATCGCGGCGCGCAGGACGTCCGCCTCCCCCAGGCTGTACCCGGCCACCGCCGAGGCGATCTGCATCACCTGATCCTGGTAGATCATGGTCCCGAATGTTTCAGCCAGGATTGGCTCCATCTCGGGCAGCAGGTAGGTGACCTCCTCCTCGCCACGCTTGCGGCGGATGTAGAGGTCGACGACCCCGCCCTCGATGGGGCCGGGCCGGTTGAGCGCGTTGGCGGCGGCGAGGTCGGCCAGCGAGCTGGGCTGCATGTCGATGAGGATCCGCTTGGCGAAGGTCGCCTCGAGCTGGAAGACCCCATGGGTGTCCGCCTTGCCGAGCAGCTCATAGGTGGCGGGGTCATCCAGGGGGATCGTGTCGATGTCGATCCGCTTCCCCCGCACCTTCTCGACGTTCTCGACCGCCTCCTGGATCACGGTGAGGTTGGAGAGTCCCAGGAAGTCGATCTTGAGGAGGCCGATCTTGCTGACCCCCTTCATGTCGAACTGGGTGACGACCCCCTCGTTGCCCGAGGTCGAGCGGGTCAGGGGGACGATGCTGGCGAGCGGCGCGGCGCCGATCACCACTCCCGCTGCGTGCGTCGAGGCGTTGCGGGAGATGCCCTCGAGACGGCGGGCGATGTCGATCACGCTGCGAGCCCAGGGCTCGCTCTCATAGAGGTCGTGGAGGTCACGCGCCTCGTTGAGAGCACGGTCCAGGGTGATGCCGACGGTCGCCGGGACCAGCTTGGCCAGCCGGTCGACATCGGGGAGCGGGACGTCGAGCACGCGGCCGACATCACGGATGGCGGCCCGTGCCGCCATGGTGCCGAAGGTGATGATCTGGGCCACCCGGTCCTGACCGTACTTGCCGGTGACGTACTGGAGGACGCGGTCACGGCGGCGATCGTCGAAGTCGATGTCGATGTCGGGCATCTCCCTGCGCTCCAGGTTGAGGAAGCGCTCGAAGATCAGCCCGTAGCGGAGCGGATCGACGTTGGTGATGCGCAGCACGTAGGCGACCAGCGACCCGGCCGCGCTGCCCCGGCCGGGGCCCACCACCACCCCGTCGCAGCGGGCGGCACGGATCAGGTCCCAAACGATGAGGAAGTAGGCGGAGAAGCCGGTCTGGCGGATGACGTCCAGCTCCATCGCGAGCCGCTCGCGCGCCTCGTGGGTGGGATCCGGACCGAACCGCTCGACGAGCCCGTGCTGGCACACCTCGGCCAGATAGGAGTCGGCGTCGAGGCCCTCGGGGATGGGCGAGTAGGCGGGGAGGTGGTGGTGACCGAGCTCCAGCCTCCAGTCGCAGCGCGCGGCCACGGCCAGGGTGTTGGACGCCGCCTCGCCGTAGGCGCCGAAGCGGCGCCGCATCTCATCGCTGCTCGCCATGTAGAAGTGGGGACCGTGGAAGCGGAAGCGCTTCTCGTCCTCGCGCCGGGCCCCGGTCTGAAGGCAGAGCAGGATGTCGTGCGCCTCGGCGTCGGCCGCATCGATGTAGTGGGAATCATTGGTACAGATGAGGGGAATGCCGGTCCGGCGCGCGATCTCCAGGAGCCCCTCCCGGACCGCGGTCTCCTCGGTCATCCCGTGGTCCTGGATCTCCAGGAAGTAGTTGTCGGGTCCGAAGATCTCCAGGTGCTGGCGCGCCACCCGCTCGGCCAAGTCCAGGTCGCCGCTCAGGATGGCCTGGGGAAGCTCGCCGCCGACGCACCCGGAGAGGCAGATCAGCCCCTCACGGTGCGCGGCGAGCAGCTCCTTGTCGATGCGCGGCTTGTAGTAGTGGCCCTCGAGGTGGGCGATGGTGGAGAGCTGGACCAGGTTGGCGTAGCCGGTGTTGTCACGGGCGAGCAGGACCAGATGGTGGGGGTCGCGGTCGGCGCGACCCTCCTTGTCGCGGTGGGAGCGGGGGGCCATGTAGACCTCGCAGCCCAGAATTGGCTTGATCCCGGCGGCGACCGCCGCGGTGTAGAGCTCGACGGCGCCGTAGAGGACGCCGTGATCGGTGACCGCCACCGCCGGCTGGCCCATCGCCTTTGCCCGGGCCACCAGCTCGGGGATGCGCGCCGCACCGTCCAGCAGCGAGAACTCGCTGTGGACGTGGAGATGGACGAAGGCATCCGATTCAGTCGCCGTCGCCTCCGCCTCCACCATCTCCGTGGCGTCCTCGCCTCCGAACACGCGTACGTTAGCATCCGCCGACGGCCGGTCCGCCAGCAGGGCTCGCCGTATTCTGACCGTGCCACGGTGGCCGCCGGCCCGGGCCCCGAGCTGGGCGCTCCCCCCGAGCCGTCTGACGCGCTCCGCCCCCGGCCGGAAACAGGGGTCCCAGCCGGAGGCGGCTCCGCCGTCAGAGGATGAATCCGCCCCGGACCACCGCCGCTACTTGCCCGGGACGGGCTGGGGCTCCGCCGGAGCCGCGCTGCTCGCCGCGGTGGTGGAACCGCTGGCCGCCGGTGCCACAGTGCCAGCCGCCGGCACCGCGCCACTCACCGCCGGTCCGTGATGCCGTCCACCCCGAGCGATGTGCCGCTGGGCCTTGGACTCCTCGTCAACGTGCACGAACTTGCCACCCCGGAACGCCGAGGCGACCGCCGCGATCAGGCTCATCACGACCGCGAAGCCCAGGATGATGGAGAGGCTGCCCACGAAGGCCGGCCCGATCAGCTGGGGAAAGAAGGCCCGGCTGGTGAGATTCGCGGCCTGGGCGGCCGAGAGGTGGGAGAGCACCGCGGGCCCGAGGAGGGTCTTCAAGGGGTTATAGCCGAGGAACGCTGCGAAAACGTAGCCGAGCGGCGGCACGTGGGAGAGAGCCGCCGCGCTGCTCGCCGGGACGCCGTTGGCGACCAGCCCCTTGAGCATGGCCGCGGGAACCTTGGTGTTGAGCCCGCTCACGAGCAGGGTGAAGAAGAGGCCCATGGAGAGCGGCATGCCCGTCTGAGCAAAGGTCACCCTCATGCCCGACGCCGCCCCACGGTCGCGAGCCGGGACCGAGTTCATGATCGACGACGTGTTGGGGGAGGCGAACAGGCCTCCGCCTATGCCGGAGAAGAGCATGACCGCGCCGAAGGGCAGGTAGTTGAAGTTGGCCGGGAAGGTCATCATCAGGGCGTAGGTCGCGGCCGCCAGCAGCATGCCGCCGGTAGCGAAGGGCCGGGCTCCGTAGCGATCCGACAGCTTTCCGGAGAGGGGCCCGGCGATCACGAACCCGAGGGTGAACGGGATCATGTAGATGCCCGCCCAGAGCGGGGTGTCCGTAAAGCTGTAGCCGTGCTGGGGGAGCCAGATTCCCTGGAACCAGATCATCAGCATGAACATCAGACCGCCCCGTCCGATCGATCCCAGGAACTGGGCGAGGTTGCCGAAGGTGAACGCCCGGATGCGGAACAGCGAGAGGCGGAACATCGGATCCTTCACCCTGGCCTCGATGACGACGAAGGCTGCCAGCAGAGCGATGCCGCCCGCGATCATCCAGAGGACAAAGGGGTTTCCCCAACCGGAGAGGGAGGTCCCGTACGGCTCGATGCCGTATGTGACACCCACCAGCAGCATGCCGAGGCCACCCGCGAAGGCGAGGTTGCCGGCCCAGTCGATCCGCGCCTTGATGCGGATGCCGATGTCCTTGAGGTTGTGGTAGGCCCAGATGGTGCCGAAGACCCCGACCGGGACGTTGGCCAGGAACACCCAGCGCCAGCCGAGCTGGGACAGCAGACCCCCGACCACGATGCCGAGGAAGGAGCCGACGATGGCGGCCACCATGTTTATCCCGAGCGCAAATCCGAGCTGGTCGGAGGGGAAGGCGTCGGTGATGATGGCGGCGGAGTTGGCCATCAGGAGCGCCCCTCCGATGGCCTGGAACATCCGCAGCAGCACCAGCTCCAGGGCGCCGTTGGAACCGGTGCTCCAGACGCACGAGAGCAGGATCGCCCCGACCGTGAACCAGGCAAATCCGAGGTTGTACATCCTCACCCGGCCGAAGATGTCGCCGATGCGGCCGACGGTCACCACGGCGATGGCCGACACCAGCACGTAGCCCATCATGATCCAGAGCAGATATGACGAATTGGCGGGCACCAGCGGGTTCAGGTTGATGCCGCGGAAGATCCGGGGCAGGGCGATGATCATCCCCGTGGCCGTCATCGACGAGAGCAGCACTCCGATGGTCGTGTTGGAGAGGACCACCCACTTGTAATGGGGTCCCACAATCGGCGCTCGGGATGGTGCCGCGACAGTCATCTTGCCAACTCCTCGATGGCACGAGAGCCCTCGTGCGCTGCAGCTGCGGTGCCGGGATCCCCGGCTGCCATGGACTCCAGAACGGTGATGGCGCGCGCGATCGCGACTCGATCGGCCTCACTCAGCGAGGCGAGGCGCGCTGCGAGCCACTCGTTGCCGGCTCGCGTGTGGCGCTCCAGCACCTGGACACCGGCGGGGGTCGCCACCACCTGGACACCGCGCCGGTCGCCGGGCGTGGCCTGCCGGACCACCAGGCCGGTGGCCTCCAGCTTGTCGGCGAGCCGCGTGGCCGCCGAGCCGGGCAGGCTCTCCAGCTCGGCCAGCCGGCCGATGCCGAGCGGGCCCTTGAGGACCACGCTGGCGAGCCCGGACACCTGTGCGATGCTGAGCTCAGAGGGGTCATGGCGGCGGAGGCGCCGGCTGAGATGGATCATCGACACCCGCAGCCGCTCGGCCAGGACGGGTGGGTCGATCGCGACCCCCGTCGGGGGCTGGTCCGCTGCTGTGCTCACCACACTCGGAACGGTCATCTCCTGCCTCTGTCTGGCCCCATGATGATGCAGAACGCAGACAGTATATATCGTAGGCAAACAAATTGACGGATCATCGCGCCAAACGTCCCGGCGCCAGCGGCGCCGGTCAGGAGGCAAGGAGCCCGGGCGAGAGCACGAGGAACCCGGTCCGCAGGGTGCGGAACCGATGAG
>PLAX01000165.1 GCA_003135255.1 Candidatus Dormiibacterota bacterium
CGGTCAGGGTCGGCGACTACCGTGAGGTCTACCTCTCCCACCCGCTCACCACGCTGCGCACCCAGGCAGCGCGCTGCATGGACTGCGCGGTCCCCTTCTGCCACCAGGGCTGCCCACTCGGCAACCTGATCCCGGAGTGGAACGAGCTGGTCCATGACGGGGAGTGGGAGCAGGCGATCACCCGCCTCCACCTCACCAACAACTTCCCGGAGTTCACCGGCACGCTCTGCCCGGCCCCCTGCGAACCCGCCTGCGTGCTCGCCATCAACAGCGACCCGGTGACCATCAAGGACATCGAGCTGTCGATCATCGACCGCGCCTTCGAGGAGGGGTGGGTGCGCGCCCAGCCGCCGGGTTCGCGCACCGACAAGCGGGTCGCGGTGATCGGCTCCGGCCCGGCTGGGCTGGCGGCCGCGCAGCAGCTCAACCGCGCGGGCCACCGGGTCACCGTCTACGAGAAGGCGGACCGCGCGGGTGGATTGCTGCGCTACGGGATCCCGGATTTCAAGATGGAGAAGCACCGTCTCGACCGCCGCCTCGCCCTCCTCGAGGCCGAGGGCATCGTCTTCGAGTGCAACCAGGAGATCGGCAAGACCATCCCCGCGGAGGAGCTGCGCCGGCGCTTCGACGCCGTGATGCTCTGCGTCGGAGCTGAGCGCGGCCGCGATGTGCACACCCTCGGTCGCACCCTGCCCGGTGTCCACCTGGCGATGGACTACCTGGTGCAGCAGAACCGCAGGGCTGCCGGCGAGAGCGTCCCCGCCGAGGGTGCCATCACCGCCGCAGGCCGCCAGGTGGTGATCATCGGAGGTGGCGACACCGCCGCCGACTGCCTCGGCAACGCCCACCGCGAGGGGTGCGAGTCGGTGGAGGTCCTCTCCGTCTACCCAGAGCCGCCCCAGACGCGCCCCGCGGGCAACCCGTGGCCCGAGTGGCCGCTCGTGCTCCAGACCTATCCCGCCCATGAGGAGGGCGGCCGGCGCCACTACGAGGTGATGGTCACGGGGTTCCACGGTGCTGAGCGCGTCGAGGCCATCGAGACCGTGGAGTGCGAGGTCCAGCGCGCGGGCAGCCGGAGGGAGCTCACCCCGCGGCCGGGAACCGAGCGCCTGATGCCCGCCGATCTGGTCCTGCTCGCCATCGGTTTCGACGGGGTTGCCTGTTCGCCCCTCGTCGAGGGGCTCGGCGCCCGCCTCACCGACTCGGGGGCGATCGCCGTGGATGCCGGCTTCTGCGCCGCGCCCGGCGTCTTCGCGAGTGGTGATGCCACCCGCGGAGCGTCGCTCATCGTCTGGGCGATCGCCGAAGGGCGCCGGGCCGCGGCGGCCTGTGATCGCTACCTGGCAGCCCGCACCAAGAGCTGATCCATCAGCGGCTCCGAACCGCCGGGATCGGCGCGCGGAGGACCGTCTCCCCCATCAGCCAGCGGTCCACCGCGGCGGCGGCGCTCCGCCCCTCGGCGATGGCCCATGCCACCAGGCTCTGGCCGCGGCTCATGTCCCCGCAGACGAAGACGCCCTGGCGCGAGGTCGACCACGTGGCGTCGCGACCGACGTTGCCCCGCGCATCCAGCTCCACGCCGAGCTGGGCGAGCATCGGGGAGCGCTCCGCCCCGGCGAAACCGAGAGCGAGGAGCACGAGGTCGCAGGGCAATTCCGACTCGGTGCCGGGCACGATGTCGAAGCTGGGCCGNNCCGCCCTCCTCGTGAGCCGACGAGGTGCGCAGCTGCAGCGGCCAGGCCGGCCACGGCGTGCTCGGGTCGCGCTTCTCGGGGGGCCGGGGCATGATCTCGAGCTGGTGGACGCTCGTGGCACCCTGGCGAATGGCCGTCCCGAGGCAGTCGGCGCCGGTGTCGCCACCACCGAGCACCACCACGCGGCGGTCGCGAGCGGAGACGGGGGAGTCGTCGAGGTCACCCTCCTGGACCCGGTTGGCGAGGGTGAGGTATTCCATCGCCTGGTGGACCCCGTGCAGGTCACGACCCGGGATCGGAAGGTCGCGGGGTGCCGTCGCCCCACCGGCCAGCAGGACGGCGTCCATCTCGGCGAGGAGCCTGTCGGCGGGCAGGTCCCGACCCACCTCGACCCCGGTCTCGAAGGAGATCCCCTCGGCGCGCATCTGGTCGAGGCGCCGCTCCAGGACCCACTTCTCCAGCTTGAACTCGGGGATGCCGTACCGGAGGAGGCCGCCCAGACGGTCGGCCCGCTCGTACACGACGACGTGGTGGCCGGCCCGGGCGAGCTGCTGGGCGGCTGCCAGCCCGGACGGGCCGGAGCCGACCACGGCCACCCGCTTGCCCGTCCACATCGCGGCGGGCCGGGGAGCGACCCAGCCCTCGCTCCAGGCGAGCTCAACGACCATCTTCTCCACCGGGGCGACCGTGACCGCCTCGTCGTTGATCGAGAGCACGCACGACGCCTCGCAGAGGGCGGGGCAGACGCGCCCGGTGAACTCCGGGAAGTTGTTGGTGGCGTGGAGGCGATCAGCCGCCTCCCGCCAGCGCTCCCGGTGAACGAGGTCGTTCCACTCGGGGACGACGTTGCCGATCGGGCAGCTGCTGTGGCAGAAGGGAGTCCCGCAGCCCATGCAGCGCGCCGCCTGGTCGGCTATGTCCTGGGGGGATGGCGCGACGTACACCTCGCGCCAATCCCTGATCCTCTCCTCCACCGGCCGGCGCGCGGGACCCTTGCGCCCGCGGGTCAGGAACCCTCGCGGGTCAGTCATCTCGCGTCACCCATCCCGCCCCACGTTACCTGTTCACCGACCCCGAGCACATGGGCCGCACGTCCCCGTCCTCAAGGGCCTGTCGTACCCTCCGCGCCATGATCGCCACCGATCGGCCCTATCTGACGACGCGCGGCACGCTCGCCTTTGCCCACCGGGGCGGCTCCCTGGAGTACCCCGAGAACACCATGGCCTCGTTCCAGGTCGCGGTGGATCTCGGCTATCTCCACCTGGAAACCGACACCCAGCTGACGCGCGACGGCGTCCTGCTCGCCTTCCACGACGAGACCCTCGACCGGGTGACCGACCTCACCGGCCCCGTCCACGGGCGGACCCTGGAGGAGATCCGGCGCGCCGACGCCGCCTACCGCTTCAGCCATGACGGCGGACGCACTCACCCACTCCGAGGGACCGGGATCGGCATTCCCACGCTCGAGGAGGTGCTGGTCGGCTTCCCGCACACCCGGTTCAATATCGACGCCAAGACGCGACGGGTGGTCGCTCCGCTGGCCGCCCTGATCCGGAGGCTGGGCGCCGCCGACCAGGTCTGCATCGGCTCCTTCTCCGACGCCCGGCTCCGCCGTTTCCGCCGCCTGAGCGGCGGGGGGGTCTGCACCTCGATGGGTCGGAACGCGATCGTCACCGCCCGGCTCACCTCGCTAGCTGGGCGGATGCCGGCCTTCGGGGCCTCCTGCGTCCAGGTGCCCACCGCCCAGTGGGGGGTACGGGTCGTGGACCGCGCCTTCATCCGGGCCGCCCACCGGGGCGGGCTGCAGGTCCACGTCTGGACCATCGACGACCGCGCCGAGATGGAGCGGCTGCTCGACCTCGAGGTGGACGGGANNCTCCAGGCCCGCGGCCGGTGGGCCGGGGCGGAGATGGGTGGCCAGAGGGATTCGAACCCTCGACCTCCTGATCCACAGTCAGGCACTCTAACCAGCTGAGCTATGGCCACCGCACAGGGATCGCGCCCGCGGGCGGCGCGCCCGGTGATTATACGGGTGCCCACCCGGCGATCCGACCGCTGTGCGGCCGGGCCGGTCCAACACTGGCGCCTCGGCGCCCCCTTAGCTCAGCTGGATAGAGCAGCCGCCTTCTAAGCG
>PLAX01000051.1 GCA_003135255.1 Candidatus Dormiibacterota bacterium
CGCGAGCGCAAGAACATCGCGGTCGGACACGCGCACGTCCTCTCGACGTTCAACAACACCATCGTCAGCCTCACCGACCCTCAGGGCAACGTCATCGCCTGGGGTTCCGCGGGCGGCCAGGGCTTCAAGGGATCGCGCAAGTCGACCCCCTACGCGGCCCAGGTCACCGCCGAGGCCACCGCACGGCGCGCCATGGAGCACGGCCTCAAGACCGTGGAGATCTTCGTCAAGGGGCCGGGAGCGGGCCGCGAGGCCGCCATCCGCAGTCTGCAGGCCTCGGGCCTGGAGGTCACCGCCATCACCGACATCACCCCGATCCCCCACAACGGCTGCCGCCCGCCCAAGCGGCGGCGGGTCTAGGGAGGGCAGGAGATGGCCAACTACACGGGTCCCGTCTGCCGGCTCTGCCGCCGTGAGGGCGTCAAGCTCTATCTCAAGGGCGGCAAGTGCGTGAGCAACTGCACCTTCGACAAGCGCAACGCGCTGCTCCCGGGGCAGCACGGCATGGCGCGCCGGCGCAAGGTCAGCGACTACGGCATCCAGCTCCGGGCCAAGCAAAGGGCGCGGCGCATGTATGGGGTGCTGGAGACCCAGTTCCGTCACTACTTCGAGCGCGCCGAGAGCGCCACCGGGGTGACCGGCACCGTTTTGCTCCAGCAGCTGGAGCGGCGCCTCGACAACGTGGTTTACCGTCTCGGTCTGGCGGCGTCCCGCAAGGAGGCGCGCCAGCTGGTCAACCACCGCCACTTCACCGTCAACGGACGTGTGCAGAGCATACCGTCGGCCCAGATCCGGCCCGGAGACGTGGTGGCGGTGAGGGAGAAGAGCCGCACTCTCGAGCCCATTCAGAACGCCCTCTCGCTGCTCCCCAACCGCAGCGTTCCCGACTGGCTGACCCTGGACGCCGACCAGTTGCGGGGCACCGTGCTGCGCCTTCCCGACCGCCAAGAGATGGAGCTGGTCATCGACGAGCAGCTCATCGTCGAGTATTACAGCCGATGACGCGCAGATCCGTCCGGCTCAGCGTCATCAACGCTTCCGTGGAGACCCTATGATCGACACCCTTGCAGTTCCCGTCGTCCATGAGCTCGAGAGCAACGCCAACTACGGCAAGTTCGAGGTGGAACCGCTCGAGCCAGGCTTCGGGACGACCCTCGGCAACTCGCTGCGGCGCGTCCTGCTCTCATCGCTGCCCGGTGCCGCGGTCACGTCGGTGGCCATCGACGGGGTCAGCCACGAGTTCAGCTCGATCCCCCATATCAAGGAGGATGTCATCGAGATCCTCCTGAACCTCAAGGAGCTCTGCATCGTCTCGCACAGCTCGACGCCGGTCCGCTGCACCCTGGACGTCCGGGGCTCGCGGACGGTGACCGCCGGCGACATCGAGTGCCCGAGTGACGTCGAGATCAAGAACCGCGACCTCCACATCTGCACCCTGGACGGGCCCAAGGCCCAGCTCCGCATGGACCTCATGGTCGAGCAGGGCAAGGGCTACGTCACCGCCGAGAGAAACAAGAAGGAGGGGCAGCCCATCGGGGTCATCCCGTTGGACTCCATCTTCACCCCGGTCCGCAAGGCCAACTTCACGGTCGAGAAGACCCGCGTCGGCCAGGAGACCGAGTGGGACAAGCTGATCGTCGAGGTCTGGACCGACGGCACCATCCAGCCGGTCGAGGCGGTGAGCCAGGCGGCTGCTCTCTTCACCCAGCACCTGGACCTCTTCGTGCGCTTCGGCGACAACCTGGCGGCTCCCGCTGTGCGCCAGCAGCGCGGCAACGACATGCCGAGCCGTCTCGCCGACGTGCCCATCGAGGAGCTGGAGCTCTCCGTCCGGGCACTCAACTGCCTCAAGGCCAACGACGTGACCCGGGTCGGCCAACTCGTCGCGATGCGCCAGGAGGAGTTGCTCACTCTGCGCAACTTCGGTCAGAAGTCCCTGGACGAGATCAAGGAGAAGCTGGTCGAGCGCAACTTCGTCACCGCCGAGGAGCTGGAGACCCTCTTCCAGCCGTCGACCCGGTGAGCCAGGCCAGTTGAGAGATGCGTCACCGCAAAGCCGGCCGCAAGTTCGGCCGATCCGCTGCCCACCGCCAGGCGATGACCCGCAACCAGGTCACCGAGCTGCTCCGGCATGGCCGCATCACGACCACCGAGGCCAAGGCCAAGGAGCTGCGGCGCTGGGTCGAGCGGGTGGTGACCGACTCGCGAGGCAACGACCTCACCGCGCGCCGCAAGATCGCGATCTGGGTCACCGACCGCGAGGTCAGCAACCGGCTCTTCACCGTCTACCGGGAGCGTTACTTCGAGGGCCCGACGCCGCGTCAGGGCGGATACACCCGGGTCATCAAGCTGGCTCCGCGCACCGGCGATGCTTCCCCGATGGCGATCATCGAGATGGTGGGGGCTGAGGTCTGAATCGTGGCCACCTTCCGCCTCACCCTCGAATATGACGGGAGCGACTTCCATGGCTGGCAGCGCCAGCCCGGGATGCGCACCGTCGAAGGTGAGTTGCGCGCGGCTCTCGCCCGGGTCGGCGATGCCGATGCGGACCTGAACGCGGCAGGTCGCACCGACGCAGGTGCCCACGCCCACGGCCAGGTGGTCGGTCTTCGCACCGACCGGAACTGGGAACCGGAATCGCTCCGGCGTGCGCTGGTGGCGGTCCTTCCGTGCGATGTGACCGTGACCGCCGCCGCGCCGGCCGCCGCCGGCTTCCACGCCCGGCGTCACGCCGTCTCCCGCACCTACCGGTATCTCGTGGTGTCGCGGCGCGCGCCCGTGGCGCGGCGCTTTGCCTGGGAGATCTCCGGCGAGGTCGACCTCGAGGCCATGCGCGGTGCGGCAGAGATCCTGCGCGGTCGCCATGACTTCGGCGCTTTTGGCCGCTCCCCGAAGCCCGGGGGCGGCACGGTGCGCACCGTTCACGATATCTCGGTCCGGCGGGCCACCTCCGTCTGCGGGGGAGAGCACCTTCCCGTCGTCGTCATCGAGGTCACCGCTGACGCCTTCCTTTACGGGATGATGCGCGCCATCGCCGGGGCGCTGGTGGCGGTCGCCACCGGGCGGCTCAGCCGCGCGCAGCTCGCCGCGGCGCTGGCGGATCCCGGCTCCCGTCCGGAGCGGGTCACGGTGGCCCCGGCCAGAGGATTGCATCAGTGGGCCGTCCGGTACGAGCCGGCCGCCGGAGGTGAGTCATGACGACCCAGACGAGCCAGAGGACCTACATGGCCAAGGCGGGCGAGGTCCCCTCGCGGTGGTTCCTGGTCGACGCGCGCGGCCAGACCCTGGGGCGCTTGGCGGTCAACATCGCCCGCGTGCTGCGGGGCAAGCACCGTCCCCAGTACACCCCCCACCTCAACACCGGCGACCACATCGTCGTCGTCAATGCCGCCGACATCGTGGTGACGGGCGGCAAGGCGCGCAAGAAGATCTACGACCGCTACTCCGGGTATCCGGGCGGCCGCCGCACCCGGACCTTCGAGGAGGCGCTGGAGCGCGATCCGACCTTCCCCATCCGCCACGCGGTCAAGGGGATGCTCCAGCACAACAGCCTGGGCGCCGACATGCTCACCCGGCTCCGCATCTATCCGGGCGCCGAGCACCGCCACGAGGCCCAGCAGCCCACGCCCATCACCTTCGGCCCACTCGGGGAGATCATCGTTGCCAGCAACTGAGCAGCACTA
>PLAX01000109.1 GCA_003135255.1 Candidatus Dormiibacterota bacterium
CGGAGCAGATCGCGGCGGTCCAGGATGTCCTTGGGGTGCATCTCCAGGCTCGCCACCCGGACGAAGAAGCGCGGCCCGAAGAAGCGCGCGCTCAGATCGTGGCTGCGGTTGACGTGGCAGACGTCCTGGCAGAGGAAGCACTCGATGCAGCGCCGGTGCTCGTAGAGGCGGTCGATGTCCATCTGCTGGATCCGCCACGGGGTGCCGTCATCGGGGGCCGCGGTGAAGGGCGGGATGAGCTTGTTGGTCTCGTAGTTGCGCGAGACGTCGGTGACCAGGTCCTTGATCAGCGGGAAAGACTTCATCGGCTGGACCGTGACCGGCCCGCGCGGCAGGGTGTCGATCCGCGTCTTGCACATCAGGACCGGGCGCCCGTTGACCTCCGCGCTGCACGAACCGCACTTGCCGGCCTTGCAGTTCCAGCGGCAGGCGAGATCGCTGTCCTGGTTGCGCTGCACCCAATGCACGGCGTCGAGCACCACCATCTGGGTGACCTCGGGGACCTCGTGGGTCGCGTAGCCCATCTCGCCGCCGGGCTGGCCCTTGAAGACGCGCAGCGTGATGGTCTCCCCGGTGAGCCCGCTCTCTGGGGGGGACGGCCCATCGACCGGCGCGGACAGCCCGGTGCCCGGCTGGGGCACCGCGCCGCTCGGCTGGGGCAGGGCGCCCGCCATCAGTGCGCCTCCGGGCCAGAGGCCGGGACCTTGCCGGCGTAGTGGGGCGGAAGCGCGGCCGGGTCGAAGAACCGGCTCCGCGCCAGCCGGGTGACGACGTCATCGGGCATCAGGTCGAGGGGGCGCTCCTCCACCTTCATGGCACCGTCCCGCTTACGGGCCACCAGGTTGATCTGCCCGAGATGGACGTCCTTCTCCGGGAAGTCGAAGCGCCACTGCGAGCCCCGCGACTCACGGCGGGCGATGGCGCAGCGGACGATCGCCTCTGAGACGGTGAGCATGGACAGGACGTCACGGCAGGTGTGCCAGCCGGGATTGAGCACGCGCCCGCCGCCGGCCCGCATCCGCTGGCTCCGCTCGGTGAGCTCCCCGATGGCCGTGAGCGCCCGGTTGAGCGACTCCTCGCTGCGGCCGATGCCGGCGTCGTCCTGCATCGCCTCCTGGAGGGCGCGGTGGATGACGTAGGAGTTCTCCGCCTTCTCCCCGAGGTCGGCGGCGAGCGGCAGGAGGACGGCCGCCTCCGCGTCCGCGATCTGCGTCTTGGAGACCGCCGGCTTGGCGCCCAGGCTCTTCGCGCACTCGGCGGCCGCCTCGCCGGCGCGCCGGCCGAAGACCAGGATGTCGCCCAGCGAGTTGCCGCCCAGCCGGTTGGCCCCGTGCAGCCCCGCCGCCGCCTCGCCGGCGGCGTAGAGCCCGGGGACGGTGCTCGCCGCGGTCGCCGCGTCGACCCGGATGCCCCCCATCGTGTAGTGGATGGTCGGGCCGACCTCCATCGGCTCCTGGCTGATGTCCACCCCGGCCAGGGCCTCGAACTGATCGCACATCGAGGGGAGCCGCTTGCGGATGTCGGCGGCGCTGCGCCGGCTCGCGATGTCCAGGAAGGCGCCGCCGTGGGGAGAGCCCCGGCCCGCGACCACCTCCTTGTAGATGGAGCGGGCGACCACGTCGCGGCTGGAGAGGTCCTTCTTGACCGGGTCGTACCGCTCCATGAAGCGCTCACCCTCGGAGTTGCGCAGGATGCCACCCTCGCCCCGGACCGCCTCGGTCACCAGGATGCCGCGCGCGCCCGGGGGCCAGATCATCCCCGTGGGGTGGAACTGGACAAACTCCATGTCCTGCAGCTCGGCGCCCGCCTCGTAGGCCATGGCGGCGCCGTCGCCGGTGCCTTCCCAGCTGTTGGAGGTGTAGCGGAACATCCGGCCCCAGCCGCCGCTCGCCATCACCACCGCACCGGCGCGGATGACGATCAGCTCGCCGGTGTTGCGGAGGTAGCCGAAGGCACCGCAGACGCGGTCGCCGTGGGTGAGGAGCCGGGTGAGGGTGCACTCCATGAGCACGTCGGTCCCGGCCGTGTGCACCATCCTGTCCTGGACGGTGCGGATCAATTCGAGCCCGGTGCGATCCCCCACGTGGCACAGCCGCTTCCAGCTGTGCGCTCCGAAGGCGCGCTGCATGATCAGCCCGTCGTCGGTGCGGTCAAACAGCCCACCCCAGCGCTCCAGCTCGTAGACCCGGTCGATGACCTCGCGGCTGTAGAGGTCGACCATCCGCCAGTTGTTGATGAGCTGGCCGCCCAGCATGGTGTCGGCGAAGTGGACCTCCCAGCTGTCGGGGGTGTCGAGGTTGGCGAGCCCGGCGGCGATGCCGCCCTCGGCCATGACCGTGTGGGCCTTGCCGAGCAGTGACTTGCCGACCACCAGGGTCGAGCAGCCGGCCTCGGCGGCGGCGATGGCGGCGCGCAGCCCGGCACCCCCCGCGCCCACCACGAGCACGTCGCACTCTCGGGTCTGGTAGCTCTCGCTCATCTCACCAGCAGGTGGGGGTCGGGCATGCCGGCCTGGAGGAGGCGGATGTAGACCTCCGCGGTCACCACGCTGAACATGCTGACCCAGGCCCAGGTGGCGTGGTGACCGTTGAAGACGGTGACCCACCGCCAGAGCCGGAACCGGGCCTTGCCGGCCTGGGAGCAGGAGTAGCAGTCGAGGCCTCCACCGGCCGCGTGGCGGAAGGCGTGGCAGCCCAGGCTGTAGCCGGAGAGCAGGACCGCGTTGACCAGCAGGATCAGGGTGCCGAGGCCGAGGTAGAGGTGGCCGCCGTCGTCCAAGGAGGCGAAGGCGTCCACCCAGAGCAGGATCACGACGATGGCCGCCGGGTACCAGAAGAAGCGGTGCAGATTGTTGAGCACCATGGGGAGGCGGCTCTCGCCCCGGTAGCCGCGGCGCCGGAGCTCACCGACGGCNNGGGGCCCAGAGCACCCAGAGCGCCGGGGTCACCGGGCCGGTCTTCCAGATCAGTGGCGAGAAGAAGGGAGAGAGGTAGTTGGCGTGCTCGCTGATGTGGTTGGGCCCCGGTCCGAAGAACGACGTCCAGATCGAGTACCCGGTGAAGGCGCCCAGGGCGACCACGATGGCGAGGGGCTGCGCCCACCAGGGGGTGGCGCGGCGCAGCCGGACCCACAGCCCGACCCCGTGCCCCCTGTCGGCGACCCCGGCCACCGGCGACACCTGTGCTGCCATCGCAGTCCGATCCTAGCGAATTCGGGACGTGTGGCAGTGGCCGGGGCGTGACTTCCTCCCCGCTTGCGGTCACTTACAGAATCGGCGGGCCTGTTTCGCACACCCTGACGCTTGGCACGAATCGCCAGGTTCCTGGTAATCTCGATCTCCAGCCCGACGACGGCCCCGCGCAGGCCCGCGGTCCGGGGAGCCTCCGGCCGGCGCCAGTCGGGTGTCCGCCCGCCCACGCTCCGGAGCCACCCTCCCGCACCATGCCACCACAGCCCGGCCTACCCGAGCACCTCAGCGACCCGTACCGGGTGCGGGGCCTGCACGATCCGCGGCTGCACCACGACAACTGCGGGGTCGCCTTCGTGGCGACGCTGCACCGGGAGCCGACCCACAAGATCGTCAGCTCCGGCCTGGAGGCACTCTGCAACCTCGGCCACCGCGGTGCCACCGGTTCGGACCCGCTGAGCGGCGACGGCGCCGGCATCCTGATCCAGCTCCCCGACGCCGTTCTGCGCCGGGACTCCGGCCTCTCGCTCCCGCCGCCGGGCGCCTACGGGGTGGGGATGGTCTTCCTCCCCCAGGACGCCGCGGCCCGCGCGGACTGCGAGGCGCTGGTCGCCACCGCCTGCCACGACGAGGGGCTCCGGCTGCTCGGCTGGCGCGACGTCCCGGTAGCGCCGGCGTGCGCCGGACCGACCGCCCTGGCCGGGATGCCGGCCATCCGCCGGCTCTTCGTCGGCGCCTTCGGCCTCGAGGGCGACACCCTGGAGCGCCGCCTCTACGTCCTCCGGCGGGTCATCGAGCGGCGCAGTGACGCGGTCGGGCTGACCCGCGACCGCTTCCACATTGCGAGCCTCAGCAGCCGCACGCTCGTCTACAAGGGGATGCTCACCGCCGACCAGCTCCCCGCCTTCTACCCGGACCTCCGCGACCCGGTGACCGTCTCCCGGCTCGCCATGGTCCACGCCCGCTTCTCCACCAACGTCCTGCCCCGGTGGGACCTGGCCCAGCCCTTCCGCCTCAGCGCGCACAACGGCGAGATCAACACGCTGCGCGGCAACGTCAACTGGATGCGGGCCCGCCAGTCGAAGTTCCGCAGCCCGCACTACGGCGCCGACATCAGCAAGCTCCGCCCGGTGATCGACGAGCTGGGGTCGGACTCGAGCCAGTTCGACAACGCGCTCGAGCTGCTGACCATGGCCGGTCGCTCGGTCGAGCACGCGATCATGATGATGATCCCCGAGGCCTGGGACCGGAACCCGCTCATGGACGAGGATCGGCACGCCTTCTACGAGTTCCACGCTTCGCTCATCGAGCCGTGGGACGGCCCCGCCGCCATCGCCTTCACCGACGGCCGCCTGATCGGCGCCACCCTCGACCGCAACGGCCTCCGCCCGGCCCGCTGGCTGGTCACCGAGGACGGTTGGGTGGTGATGGCCTCCGAGGCCGGGGTGCTGCCGATCGCCGAGGAGCGCATCAGCAAGAAGTGGCG
>PLAX01000172.1 GCA_003135255.1 Candidatus Dormiibacterota bacterium
CCTGGAACCTACTTCTGATTGCGGTGCCGGGAGTCCTCTGGGCCACTGGCCATCCCCTGATCGCCGTCGTGGTGCTCATCTGCTACTTCCTGCTTGCCTACCTGCTGTCGCTGGCGGTTGCCCTGGAGCGCTTCCGCAGGCGTCACCAGACATGAAGGTGCAGTTGATCTTCCGCCGACGGTGATTCGGGCTCGCCGGGTGCCGCAGCGATCGTAGGGAGAAGCTCGGACTGCCCAGCCTCGTGGATCGATATCAGCCACCCGGCTGGCATGACATCGCTGATCGCTGGCCGCCGCATCCTTGGCGGGCTGGCTGAGGATCCCGAGCTTAAGTGGTCAACAAGTACTCGCGTCACGACGGCCAGCCCGTTTGCAGGTCGACGGTGACGCCTCAGTAGTAGTGTCGCCGGCCGCCCACTGCGTGCCCGGCCATCCCCAAGAGTTCGAGGACGACCCCGATCACCAGCAGGATGACCCCGATTGTCCAGAGGATAGGAACACCTGCAACGAACCCGATGACTAGCAGGATGATTCCGAGAATTATCATGCGGCACCTCGTGAGTGGTCGAACTGATCCAGAAGATCGTCTCGCCCGTCGATGCGCAGAAGCAGCCTGGCGAGGGTGACTCCGGCTACTTCTGATCTATCGTGCTCGTGCTGGTTTCCCCGGTCGGCCCGACATCCGTGGTGCGGCGCGAGAAGCGTCCGGGGCCTGCCCACGACGACCAGAACACGATGGAGAGCACGAGGCTAAGGGCGCCGACGCCCATAAGTATCCATCCGATGGTGTTGATGTCAATGGCGCCGTTGGTGGGGTTGACGTGAATGGCGAAGGTGAGTATTGCGCCTACCGCCAGCAAGAGGATGCCGACTCCGAGTCCCACGATCGATACCTCCGAGCCTTGTCGAGTTGATGCTTCGACCACTGTCCATGATTGCTGATAGCTTTGCAACCGTCTGCCCGTGGGAGTTGGTCGTTCCAGTGCTAAATGTCACAACCTGGAGCGAGTGCGCCCCCCCCGAGAATGGGCCTTTCGACCTGCGTATCCCCCTCGCCACGGCGAGCTTGTGCCGGCGGCGCCTTCCGTATTGCGAAGGTCGGTGGCCAGCGCGGCATCCGCAAGGGCCCCGACATCGCCTACCTGGAGGCCCGCCACCGCCTCCATGTCCGTGGTCTCTTGGCCGGACATCCTGGAGGGCGTGCAGGTCCATCCAGATCTCCTCAGACTCCACGAAGGTCCCTCCTGGCTCTCGGGGCTTTGATCACCACCGAGCATCCCAGGGGGGACTTCCTTTCCGATCACGTCTCCAGGTCCTCCGTCGTCCCGAGGACCTGCGCACTATTCGCGATCAGGTCGGCGCACTATTCCTGCTCACCGACAGACGACCTTCTGCATCAGTTCGGCCACTCACGCTCTGGTCCTTTCGATGGACGGCACTGGGAACCAATTCATGCATTCTCGTCACGCCGCCGCGGTGTGACTGTTCACCTCCAGGAAGCCGCGGCCAGAGCAGGCACAGAAGGCTTGGAAGCGGCTCAACTCCCCGGCGTAAGCGGCGATCGTCGTCAGCATGGTGCGGCGGCCCAGCTCCAGCCACGGGAGAAACTTGGTGACCGCCTCGGCGAGCGGAACAGACGTCACGGCGGTTCGGGCAGGCAACGACTCCATACTCATCGGGCAGAGCGCTGGTGATAGCTCGTTGTTCAACTCGGGCGAGTCGAATCGACGCTCGAGCCACTCTGCGAGCAACCGACCCGCTGATATCAGGGGACAGGAATTCCATAGATGGCGTAAACACCTTCGCGACCGGGAATCCTGACCTGCACTGTCATGGGATCGAAGCCCGCTGTCGCAATGATGGACAACATCTCGCGCACCCCACGCTGGAAGAGTGATGGCCACACCCTTTCAACGAAAGCCTGCTGAGGACGCCTGTTGAGCATATTCCCGACTAGGATCATGCCTCCCGCTCGAACTATGTCCCCCACGTCGGAAAGGAGTCTCTGGATGGGTCGGCGCCTAACCAACCCTGTCTTCCTATCCCTCAATTCATCTGGCAACCAATCCACTAGCCCTAACAGATCGACCACGTCTACGCTTTCGGGCTTGATGTAGCTCGTCAGTCGATGCCTAAACAGATCCTTATGGTAGAGGATAACGCGACCCTCGACGCCCTTGCTTCGTGCCAGAGATGCTGCAGTGGCGAGAGCCATTTCGTCGCTATCAATGAGGAGGATCGTGGAGATAGGCGTGCCGCCCTGATCGAGCGATCTGGCCATTTCGAATAGAGGATTAGCAGCGCCGCAGGTCAGGCTGGCGGTGACCACCCCCCTCTTCGCAGAGTGCCCAGGTCTTGATGACATGTGCTCACGTGCCATGTTGATGGCTGTGTCAGCTCGGGTTTGGACGGCACGAGAGTCAATGACGCCAACCAGGAAGTCTCGTGAGCTTGGAAACGCATCAGTGTGGTCTGACATGGGTGTGGATGCGTACGCAACGTACTTATCAAGAGCGCTCTGGGCCTCCTGGTCTCCACGCCTGCTTCTCAGTCGTTCCATGGAACTCAAACCATCAATTATGGGTTCATGAAAGACAGACGGGTCTAGCCCGTCGGCTAGAGTGGTGGTTGTGCCGGCGGCGTAAAGAGTTTGAAGAGCTAGCGCGTACTTGGCGAGTCGAAACCAAGTCGCGCCCGCGGGGTGCAGGGACGGCTCAAAAAGTATGTCGGTGCAGTTTGGAAGCTTACTGAGCTGAGCAATCTCCTCATCAACAGCTGCTTGGACCTGGGTGGAAAGCTCATGACGGGGCGGCGTGTCAACAATCGCTACGTCGTAACCTTCGTGCTGAAGCGCCTGAACCTCATGCCGTATGTGAGGGTGCACGTTGACGCGGGCGTCGGTATAGACGTCTTCGGTTCGAGATCGATCACGAGTTGCTGCTCGTCTCAAGAAATGCGCCACCGCGGCTTGCTTTGGCGACGGGTAGATTGGTAAAGAATCTCGGATGATGATGCCCTCGTCGCGAGGTGTGACGAGCTTCCTCAGTTCATCAGCGTTGCCCTCAGTCATCGCGCAGCCCCTTAGGTGCGGCGAGCCTCTGCCGCTGGCCGGCGAGTCTAGCAAGGAGCCGATCGCGTGCGGTCGACATCGACGAGTGAAGATCGGGCCTTCTGACGGCCCTGACCTTATGGGAGGGTACCGTGAGCGGCAGGTCGCAAGGCTGCCACCGCGATGTGCTGGTCGGCCCTGGCGACGTCAGACCAACGGCCTTCGAGGCGACGATTTGTCCCAAGGGAGAATGGTGAGCCCGGCACGACGGAGAGACGGTGTGAGATACGTGATGCAGCGTCACAGGATCTCCGAGGGCCGGGCGTGCCGAGTGATCGGACAGAACCACTCGCAGGGCAGAGGTTCGAGCTAGCCTCGATCTTTCACTGAGATAGGCGCGGCTGCGGCCGGAGAGACGAGAAGGTGCGTAGTCTGAGTGAGGATACTTTCGAAAGCGCGCTGTTTCTTAGCAACGCCTTGGTAAGGCGCAGGTCGTGGGTTCGATTCCCACCTTGGGCTCCATGTTCCTTACCGTGTATGGACCCTTGCCGACCGAGGTCGCCCGCCGAGAGGACGGGTCGAATCTGCCGGGGGCCAAGCCCCAGAGTTCAAGAGGTAGCGCTTGGCGGCCACCTCTCCCTGCCAGATTGAGCTCAGCCTCTCCGGCGCGGCAGGGGCCGCAAGGACAGCCGTATGGGTGGGCACATCGGGTCCGGCGTTTCGCGCTCGAGTGAGGTCAGCGTCGCCCACCGCAGGCTGACAGTTTCGCCCGTGAAGCGCCTGAGCTGCCCCGTCTGCTGCCCGAAGAATCGTTCGTCGTGCTCTCGCGGCTGGAAAGGCACCTCGCCAAGGTGATCGCGGAGCCGGGTGCCTGGTTCGCCGAGTCCCTTGAGGCTCCGCGCCCGCGCTCGCTCAGTAGAGCAAGGTTCCCCAAGATCCGCTATCGCGCTCAAGCCCTCGACCGCTTCTCCGAGGCCTTGCGGTCGAAGATGGCGATGACCTTTTCGAGCTGCAGACCTTTTGTCTCGGGCAGGTACCGAGCGATGAACACGATCGCCACCACGGCGAGGAAGGCAAACCCCACCATCACCCACGCCAGCCCGAATCGCTGGTTCAAGGTTGGGAAAAGCTCGATGATCGCGAAGTTGGCGAACCAGTCGACACTCGCGCCGATCGCAGCTGCACGGCCGCGAACGCCGGTGGGGAAGTACTCGCCTTGGATCAGCCAGCCCGTACCGCCCACCCCGATCGCGAAGGAGGTGATGAAGAAGGAGAAGCCGACCATGACCACCACGGTCTTCGGCACCCCGGTCATGAAGGCCACGCCCAGCGCCGCGAGCAGGATGAACGCCATCATGCCCATGTAGCCGCCGAGGGCCAGTGGCCTGCGGCCCATCTTGTCGATCCAGCGGAAGCCAAAATAGGTCGCGACCACGTTGACTGCGCCCAGGATGGCCGTGACCTCGACCCCGGCAATCGCCGCACTGATCGCGGTGGATGTCCCACCTTTGAAGAAGTTCGAAAGCAGCTGCGGACCATAGTAGAACGGGACGTTGATTCCCGTGATCTGTTGCAGGATGAAGAAGACGCAGACGACCACCAACGCTCGGCGTACACCAGGGGTCCATAGCGTCTTCTTCCGCCGCACGCGCTCGCGCTCGCTCGAGGCGAGCTGGGCGCATGACTTCTGCACCTCCTCCGCGGACATGTCTATCCCCAGCAGTTTCAGCGCCCTTCCCGTCTCGGCGACGTGGCCCTTGAGCATGGACCATCTCGGCGATTCCGGCATTCGAGCCCGCAACGCGAGACCGAGGAGCGCGGGGAGCGCGCCCAGGCCGAGCATCAGCCTCCAGCCCGAGCTCGTGGCCGAACCAGGCGCGAGCTTGAGGATCACCAAGGCGACGATGTAGGAGACGAGAATCCCCACGGTGATCATCCATTGCTGGATCAAACTGAGCGAGCCTCGTCGGCTCCGCGGGGCAAACTCTGCGATGTACGCGGTGGCGATCGCGGAATCTGCTCCGATCGCAAGCCCGATGAGCGTACGGGCACTGAGGAGCATGCCGGCATTCAAGGCCGCCGCCGACAGGATGGCTCCGACTGCGTAGATGACGACATCGGTTATCAGCAAAGACTTCCGCCCGAAGCGGTCAGTCAAGGGGCCGGCCGCGAGGGCTCCCACCGCTGCCCCGAGGGACGCTCCGGCCACGAGGTAGCCAGTCGCGAAGGAGGACAGGTGATAGGGGATGAAGGGCAGCGCCGAGCCGATGTTGGAGGTGTCGTACCCAAACAGGAACCCACCAACGCAGGCAAGCAGCGCCAGGTACCAGTAGAACGAACTCGGAGGGTTGGAGTCGAGGGCGGCGAGCACCCCCTCCGCCGGTGGCTGCTCGGTCCTGGCTGGGGTGGTCATCTGCGGGCTCCTGTCCCTCCGAATCGATCACTCGAATCCTGGCTGGCGGCGTGTTCCGAGTCAAGAGACTCAGACAGATTGGGCTGGGAATAGGCTGGGGATGCGGACCGCTCGAGAGGCAGGAACGCAGCGTGCAGGGCGAACCAGGCGAGTGCGCCGAGCGCGTGGATACAGGAAGGGCTGAGAGGCCCACGAGAGGTGTCGCCTGACCACCCGCCCCGGCTGAGTTGAAGGTATCTGCCGTGGACGCGACTGCCGGAATGGATTCAAGATACCCGAGCGCGGAACGGCGGAAGTTGGCGACCGGGGTCGGCGGTGCCGTGGGGTGGTGGTGGAGGCGGGCCTCAGCCGGCGTCCACCGAAGCCACCTCAGGTGTTCGTGTTGTCGGGCGGCACCACGGCCGGGTTCGGAAGCGGAGCAGCGGCGATGTCCGAGTGTGGCTGTTCGGGGCAGTGAGCGTCTAGCGTATAGGCTGTCATCGATAGTGACCCGTATGCGCATCCATCCACGAGCACATCAGCGGTCGAACCGGCGGCGCCGGCCAGTCCGGCGATATACAGAAGCGGCATGAAGTGGTCCGGGGTGGGAACCGCGTCATGGAAGTCGGGGTGGTCGCGCAAGCCGACGATTCCCGCTGGTGAGGTGGTCAGATGCTCTCGGGCTGCGTCGTCAAAGCGGTGGGCCCAGTCGAACCCCCCGTCGGGCTGGTTCCAGTCGATGCGACGCAGATTGTGGACGACGTTTCCGCTCCCGATGATGAGAACGCCGAGTTGGCGCAATGGGGCGAGCTTGGCACCCAGCTCGAGGTGGTACTCCAACGGTCTGTCGGCGTTGATGGATAGCTGGACGACGGGGATGTCGGCCTTGGGAAAGGCGTGCAGGAGCACTGACCACGTGCCGTGGTCGAGGCCCCAGCTGTCGTGGTCGAGCCCAACCCAGGTCGGTTTGACGATCTCGGCGACCTCCGCGGCGAGGGCGGGATCGCCGGGCGCCGGGTACTCCACCGCAAAGAGCTCATCGGGGAATCCGTAGAAGTCGTGGATCGTCTGTGGCCGGGTCATGGCGGTGACGGCCGAGAAGTTCACGTACCAGTGCGCGGAGATCACCAGGATGGCGCGCGGCCGCGGGCTGGAGCTGCCGAACGTTCGCCATGCCTCCGTGTAGCCGTTGTGTTCGAGGGCGTTCATTGGACTTCCGTGACCCAGGAACGCCGCCGGCATCGTCTCAGCAGGCATCGGTCGGAATCCCTCCGCTTACCGGGGGCTTCATCAGCTGCAAGGCGATGATAACGGCCGGCCGCTGACTTCCTCACCACCAAGCTGGGCTGGGCGGCCGAGGGGCTCAGGCAGCAGGACGGCGGACCGGCCTATCTCGTCCAGACCGGCGACGGGGGGCGCACCTGGACGGGGGTCGTGGCGCAGCTCGCGAGCCCCTCGCCCTCCCCCTGACCCGGCCGCTCGAGCCTACCCGGGGCTGTCCTCATCGTCGCCGGGCTCCGGCCCCTCCGCCTGCTGGCGGAACTGGGTCTGGTACAGCTGGGCGTAGAGGCCCTCGCGTCCGAGCAGGTCGTCATGCGTCCCCTGCTCGACGATGCGGCCCCCGTCGACGACGAGAATCAGGTCGGCGTCGCGGACCGTCGACAGCCGGTGGGCGATGACGAGCGACGTGCGGCCGGCGAGGGCCACCTTGAGCGCCGCCTGGACGGCCGCCTCCGACTCCGAGTCGAGGTGTGCGGTGGCCTCGTCGAGCACCACCACGTCGGGAGCCTTGAGGAGCAGCCGGGCGATCGCCATCCGCTGCTTCTCCCCACCGGAGAGCCGGTATCCCCGGTCGCCGACGAGGGTGTCCAGCCCCCCGGGCAGGCTCTCGACGAGCGGGAGGATCTGCGCATCGGCGAGTGCCGCCAACAGCTCGGTCTCGGTGGCGCCCGGCTTCGCGTAGCTGAGGTTGGCACGGATGGTGTCGTGGAACATGTGCGCGTCCTGGGTGACCAGGCCGATGCCCGCATGCAGCGAGTCGAGGGTGACCTCGCGCACGTCGAGCCCGTTGATCCGCACCGCGCCGCCGAGCGCGTCGTAGAGGCGGGCGACGAGGTGGGTGATGGTCGTCTTGCCCGCGCCGGAGGGCCCGACCAGGGCGACCAGCTGACCCGGCTCGGCGCGGAAGGTGACGTCCGAGAGCACCTGCGTGGAGGGCGGGTGCTCGAGCACGGCGACGGACTCGAGCGAGGCGAGCGAGACGTCCTTCGCGTCGGGGTAGGCGAAGGCCACATGGTCGAATTCGATCGTTGCCGGGCCCCGTCTCAGCGCCACGGCGCCGGCGCGCTCGGTGATCATCGAGGGCAGGTCGAGCACCTCGAAGACCCGGTCAAAGGAGACCAGCGCGGTCATCACGTCGACGTTGGCGTTGGAGAGCTGGGTGAGCGGGCCGTAGAGGCGGTTGAGGTAAGCGGTCATGGCCACCAGGGTGCCGACCTGGAGCGTGCCGTGCAGGGAGAGCAGGCCGCCCCAGCCGTACACGAGGGCCGTGGCCAGCGCGGCGGTGAAGGTCAGGGCCACGAAGAAGACGCGGGCGTAGAGCGCCTGGACGACCGCGATGTCCCGCACCCGTCCGGCGCGGGCCGAGAAGACGGCATCCTCCTCACCCGGCCGGCCGAAGAGCTTGACGAGGAGCGCTCCGCTGACGTTGAAGCGCTCGGCCATGGTGGTGTTCATCTCGGCGGCGAGCACGTAGCCCTCGCGGGTGATGGCGCCCAGGCGGCGCCCCATGTAGCGAGCCGGGAGCGCGAACAGCGGCAGGATGGCGAGCGCGACCAGCGTGATCTGCCACGAGAGGATGAACATCGTCGTCAGCACCATGGCCACGCTGAGAGCGTTGCCGACCACCGAGGAGAGGATGTCCGAGGTCGCCTGCTGGGCACCGAGCACGTCGTTGTTGAGCCGGGAGATGAGCGCCCCGGTCTGCGTGCGGGTGAAGAAGGCGATCGGCATCCGCTGGATGTGCGAGTACACCCGGGTTCGGAGGTCGTAGATGAGCCCCTGCGCGACGCGTGCCGAGCAGATCTGCTCGCTGATCGACAGCGCCGCGTCGAGCACGGCCAGACCGGCGATGACCAGCGCCAGGGTCACGATGAGGTGGGCGTTGTTGCCCAGGATGCCGTTGTCGATGATGGCCCGGTAGATGAGCGGGTTGGCCACCCCGATGGAGGAGTCGACGATGGTCAGCCCAAGGAAGAGGGCCAGGATCCCCCGGTACGGCCTGAGGCAGCGCAGGATCCTGCGAAACGTGCCCTTGGGAACCTTGGTGCCCACCACCGAGGGGTCGCGGATGAGCGAGCGCATGGGACCCCCGCGGCCGCCGCCCATGCCACCGCCGCCGCCAAAGCCACCGCCGGGACGCATCA
>PLAX01000182.1 GCA_003135255.1 Candidatus Dormiibacterota bacterium
CCGGCTTCCATGCTGACTAGAGATGCTCGTTTCCAGTAACTCAGACGTGCCGCTCGCTCCAGTGTCATTGAGAGACACTGGCCCACTTCTCCACCGAGTTGGTGGCGGCGCTGCAGGCGGGTCACGCTCGCGTCTTCCGTGAACTGGCACCGCACGTGCGGCCGCTGCCCAGGGCCATCGAGCCGCTCCCCGACCTCTCTCAGCGTGGTGTCCTCTGGGCGATCGCCACCAATGGCACCCGAGCGACCGCCGCCCCAAATCTCGCCAAGCTGGGAGTGCCGCCGTCGGTGCCGGTCGTCACCCGCGACGAGGTCCCCTTCGCCAAGCCCGATCCCGAGCCCTTCCTCGCCGCCGCCCAGCGGTCGGGGATCGCCATCACCAACTCCGTCATCGTGGTGGACAGCATCTGGGATCTGCTCGACGCCCGGTATGCGCGGCGCTGGGAGTGGGCCTGTCATAGGGCGGGTACGGCGGCCAGGAGCTCGAGGTGGCCGGCGCCTCTCGCGTGTACCATGACGAAGCCGCGCTCCGGCTCCACCTGGATGAGCTGGGGATTCGGAGGTGAAGTCCCGCTCACGGCAGGACGATGCCGAAAGGAGAAGCAACCGATGGCTAGCGAAGGGCTGCACGAGCCGCTTGAACTTCTCGACGAAGCGACAATCGACCAGCACCGGGCCAGGACGTCCCTGTGTGAGGAGTTCGAGGCGATCGACTGGTACGACCAGCGGGTGAAGGCGACCTCTGACGCAAGCCTCGCCGCGGTCCTCGCCCACAACCGAGACGAGGAGAAGGAACATGCCGCGATGCTCCTCGAGTGGCTGCGCCGGCACGATCCTGTCCTCGATAAGCACTTGCGCACCTTCCTGTTCACCTCCGAGCCGATCACCCGGGTCGAGGCCGAGACCATGGGCGCCGCACCGGGGCCGGACGAGACGCCTGGTACGAACGGGTCGGAATCCCTCGGCATTGGCAGCCTCAAGGGGGCGGAGCAATGAACCACCTGCACCGGGACCTGGCGCCCATCTCCGACGCGGCATGGACGGCGATCGATCAGGAGGCCAAGACACGGCTCGCCACCCACCTGGCGGCCCGAAAGCTGGTGGACTTTGGCGGACCGCACGGTTGGTCGCACTCCGCCACTCCCTTGGGTCGGCTCGTCTCGATCTCCGCACCGTCGGCGGGCGTTACGGCAGCGCAACGGCGCGTCTTGCCTTTGGTGGAGCTGCGGGCCGAATTCAAGGTCTCGCGCACCGAAGTGGACGACGCCGAGCGCGGAGCCACCGACCTCGATCTCGCCGGATTGGACGAGGCGGCGCGGCAGATCGCACTCGCGGAGAACGTGACCGTGTTCCACGGGCACCCGGCGGCCGGGATGCGGGGCATCACCGAGAGCACCTCGCACAAGCCGATCGTGCTCGGAAAGGACACGCCACGGTATCCGAATGGAGTCGCCCGCGCCGTCGACGTACTTCGTCAGGCTGGGATCGACGGGCCGTACGGGCTGGCCATCGGCCCGGAGATCTACACCGAGATCGTCGAGACCACCGAGCACGGTGGATACCTGCTCCTGGACCACCTCCGCCAGATCCTTGGTGGCCCGCTGGTGTGGGCACCCGGCGTGGAGGGAGGGATCGTGCTCAGTCTGCGAGGTGGAGATTTCCTGCTCGACTGCGGGCAGGACCTGTCCATCGGGTATGTCGACCATGACGCCGATCTCGTACGGCTGTACATCGAGGAGAGCTTCACCTTCAGGGTCCTGGAACCTGACGCCGCCGTGGCACTACGGGTGGGCACCTGACCAGGTGGTGCCCCTCCGGGCGTCCGGTCCACCTCGCGGTTAGCTCCTGGCTCAGTCCAACTGCCTGCGCCAGGCCGAGCCCGGAGTTCACGCGCGGGCGAGCAGCTGTCGCAGCGCCGGCTCGTACACCTCGGAGAAGCTGGGAAACGGGTGAACGACATCTGCCATGACCTCGAGTGGGAGCTCCGCCCGGATGGCCATCACCGCCTCGCCGATCCACTCGTCGGCGCGAGCGCCAATCGCCGCCGCCCCGAGGAGAACACCGCGCTGCCGGTCGGCGATGAGTGTGAGATGCCCGTCCAAGGCCGCTTCCGTCTGCGAACGGGCCGTGGCTGCCAGTTGAGCCGTCGCCACGATCACGTCCATCCCCTTGCGCTCAGCGGACCCCGTCGTCTCGCCGACGCACGCGATCGGCGGCTCTGTGAAGACGCACCGTGGCAGCGCCCGATGATCGGCTACGGTCCGCGTGCCGTTGAGATTGGCCGCGATCACCCGTCCGTGATACGAGGCGGTGTGCGTGAAGGGTGCGACGCCGGTCACGTCGCCACCGGCCCACACGTGCTCCTGGCCGCGGACGCGACAGGTCTCGTCGATCTCGATTCCGCGCGGGCCGGGCTCGACGCCGATGCACTCCAGCCCAACCTTCATACGGGGCTTGCGTCCCGCAGCGATGAGGACGCGATCCACCACCAGCGTGTCCCCACTGGACAGATTCAGCTCGACTCCATGCGCGGTCCGCGCCGCGGCCTCGATCCGCGTGGACACCCTGACTGCGATGCCGCGCTGCTGGAAGAGGCGCACCAACTCGTCGCCGATTGACTGCTCCTCCCGCGGCACCAGCCGGGGGGCCTGTTGCACGATGGTAACGCGCGAGTCGAAACTCGCGTAGACGTCGGCGAGCTCACAGCCCACCGGTCCCCCTCCGACGATGGCCAGGCGCGCGACACGATCGGCGGAGCTCAGCGCCTGGTCACTGGTCCATGCGTCGATCGATCCAAGGCCCGGGATCTCCGGAATCACGGGAGCGGAGCCCGTTGAGATGACCAGGTCTGTCCAGTCGATGCTGGTGCCGCCGACCGTCAGGGTGCCTGCGCCCGTGATGCGGCCACCGCCGCGCAGAATGGTGACGCCCTCCTCCTGGAGGCGTTTCGCGGTGGCTCGATCATCGCGGTGATCAGCAATCACGTCGCGGCGGGCGGTGGCGGCCGCATACGCAGCTCCGGCTGCCTTGGCATCGGTGCCGATACCCAGCCATCGGCCTCCGGCAGCCGCGCGACGCAGGTGGGCGGCATGGAGCATCGCCTTGCTCGGCATGCAGGAGACGTANNGCTGGAGCGACGACTTCGCCGACCGATCCCCCACCGAGCACCACCACGTCGAAATGCCGAGAGCTCACCACCTGATCCTCCGAAGCGCGGCCCTGGTACCCGTCCCGACCCGGACGTCGGGGCCAGCGGACGCCCTGACTCAGTAGTAGTGGCGACGGCCGCCGACCGCGTGTCCGAGGCTGCCGAGGACCAAGAGCACCAACCCGATGACGAGCAGGATCACCCCGACCGTCCACAGGAATGGGATCCCTGCGACGAATCCGATGATCATCAGGATGATGCCAAATGTGATCACGTCGAACGCTCCCCGGGGCCGGCTCGCGCATCCCAGGGTTGGGTGCTCACGTCGAGATCGACCCGCTCCAGACGCTGCAGTTAGTATGTGCCACATCGACATCCAGCGTCTTGAGATGTCAGGGCATCGCCTCCGTGCGCTTGCCCTTCACGTGACTGTCCGGCCCCCCGAGGATTGGTTCACCGCGGATGTCGTGGTCACGAGTTGTGTTAGGGCTGAGTGGGGTCACTGACCACTTGGCCTCACCGCGTGCCATCCTTCGCCGCGTGGACGGCGCCCCTCTCAGCAGGACCTCGAGGCAGTGGCTCCCCGTGTCGGTCGCGGCCGGCCGGGCGGTCCACGGCCTCATCACGGTGGTGTTCCTCTCCTGCATCGCACAGATCTACGTCGACGCCGCTCGGCGCCGTGTGGACCGCCGGACCCTCACAGCGGTAGGCGCCCTGGCCGGCGAGGGAGCTGTGGTCGCGCTCAGCGGGGGTAACTGCCCACTGGGTCCGTTGTTCCGCCGGTGGGGCGATGACAAGCCGTTCTTCGAGCTGCTCCTGCCTCCGCGGGCGGCTCGCGCGGCCGTCCCCGTCTTCACACTGATCAGCGTGGCCGGCGTGATCGCCCTGATGGTCCGTTCCGAGCGACCGGGTCGCGAGAACTGAGGACTGGGCCAGGCGAGAGTGCTCTCACCTTTGCCGGAACGACCGGTTCACACAGACCAATCAGTCCGCGTTCGGTCCCGGCGATGTGTCGGAGACACGGACTTCGTGGTCCGTGAGCGAGCGGAGGATCACCAGGGCTTCCTCGCCACGGTCCAGCGGAACGAAGAGGTGATCGTGATGATATGCGGACACCACGTTGCAGCTGATGCCGCCACCGGCCAGGGCCGCTGAGACTACGGCGAGGAGGCCAACCGCCTCGAGTGACGAGTGCACCTCGAGGCTGACCCAGGCCCAGGAGGTGGAATAGCTCTTTCCGATGCGCCGAGCGTCGCTGCGCTGGACGACAAGCGTCGTCCCCTCGTCCTCCTGGAAGACGAGGAGTGGCGCCACGCCGGCGGGGATGACACGGTCGGGGAGCGTGCAGAACACGTACTCACCGGGGCGCAACACGGGCTCGAGGTGGGCCAGGAGGGCTCCGAGGTCTGCGCTTCCATCCACGTCCCCACGAAGGTAGCACTCAGCTCCGAGCTGATCGCGCCGACCCCAGACCCTGGACGAGGCGGCCCCCAGGGGAGTAACGTACACATGTTCGTCTCCGGACGCCAGAGCCCGCTCGCGGACGGGGTGGTGGCCGGACGACCGGTTCTGGGTACGCTAGGTAGCAAGTGCCACACGACACCATCGACATCCGAGGGGCGAGAGAGCACAACCTCAAGAACATCGATCTCAGCCTGCCTCGGGACAGCCTGATCGTTCTGACGGGGCTCTCCGGGAGCGGCAAGTCGTCGCTCGCCTTCGACACCATCTACGCCG
>PLAX01000124.1 GCA_003135255.1 Candidatus Dormiibacterota bacterium
CTCAAGGCCGAGGCCAACGGCTCGCTGGAGGCTCTCCGCAGCCAGGTGACCAAGCTCGAGGACCCCAACGTCACCATCAAGATCGTCGGTGAGGGAGTCGGTGCGGTGGGGGAGGCGGACGTCAACCTCGCCGCCGTCTCCGGGGCCATCGTCATCGGCTTCAACGTGCATCCCGATGACCGTGCCAAGGCCGCGGCCGAGGAGCTCAGCGTCGACGTCCGCTTTTACGACGTCGTCTACCAGGTCACCGACGACATCGTGAAGTCGATCCGGGGGATGTACGAGCCCTCCTTCATCGAGGTCTACCAGGGNNGACGTGCGCGAGGTTGCCCGCGGCTATGAGTGCGGCATCACCCTCGACGGCTTCGCCGACTTCGCAGAGGGCGACGTCCTCGAGGCACACGTCACCGAGCAGCAGAACATCTGACCGTGCCGGCGTTCATGCCTCACGCCAAGAGCAGAGGTCGCTCCGGCGATCCAGCCGCGTCCCGATTCCAGCCCGTGCTCAGCCCGTCCTCCCGGCCGCCGCGGCCCGAGCGGGTCGCCGAGCAGCTCCGCCAGGAGCTCTCCTCCCTGATGCTCACCGAGATGAAGGACCCGCGGGTGCACCTCGCCTCGGTGTCGCGGGTGCGCATCGCTCCGGACCTGCGCATTGCCACCGTGATGATCTCGGCGGTCGGGGACGATCCCGAGCGCCGGGCCGTTGTGGATGCCATGCGCCATGCCGAGGGTTACCTCCGCGCCCAGCTCGGCCACCGGCTGGAGAACCTGAAGAGCCCGCCGCACCTCCAGTTCCAGCTCGACGAGTCGATCGCCTATTCGGTGCGGATGAGCAGCCTGCTGCGCGAGCTGGAGCCCACCGTCGCCGCCGACGCCGCCTCTGACGCCACCCCCGGCGAGGAGCCCGCGTGACCATGGCCGAGCGCCGCTTTCAGGATGTGGCCGACGCCGCGGGCGAGATCCAGCGCCTCATCGGCGAGGCGCGCGAGATCGGCTGCCTCGCCCACAAGGACGCCGACGCCGACAGTCTGGGGTCGGCCCTGGCCTTCGCCGAGGCGCTTCGCGAGATGGGCAAGAGCGTGCACACGGTGGTGCCCAGCCCGCTCCCCCGGGCCCTCACCTACCTCCCCGGGTACGACACGATCGTCGACGAGCCGCCCCCCCTCGACCTCCTCTTCACCTTCGATTGCGCCACCGTCCACCGCTTCGGCGACCGGGCCGCCCTGGTCCAGAGCGTCGCCCACGTGATCAACGTCGACCATCACGCGAGCAATGACGGCTTCGGGGAGATCAACGTCGTCGACACCGCGGCGAGTGCCACCGGCCAGGTGGTCTACCGTCTGCTCCAGGCGATGGGCTGTCCCATCTCACCGGAGACGGCCACCAACCTCTACGCCGCCCTCCTCACCGACACCGGGGGCTTCCGCCACGAGAACACCACGGAGGACGCGCTCCGGCTCGGTGCCGACCTCGTGGGGCTGGGCGCGAACGCCGGCTGGATCGCGCTCAAGAGCTACAAGTCGCGCAGCGTCGCCCAGCTCCGCCTCGAGGGCATGGCCGTGGCCCGCAGCCAGACCGAGAGCGGCGGCCGCCTGATCTGGTCGGAGATCACCTCCGCCATGCTGGAGGAGACCGGGACCACCCTGCAGGAGGCGGAGGGGGTGATCGACCAGCTCCAGACCGTGGGACCGATGAAGATCGCCGTCCTCTTCAAGCAGGCAGCCCCCCAGCTGACCAAGATCTCGGTCCGCAGCCGCGACGAGATCGACGCCACCCAGGTGTGCACCCCCTTCGGCGGCGGCGGTCACCGGCGCGCTGCCGGCGCCGAGCTGCGTGAGCCGTTGGAGACGGCCCGCACGCGGGTCCTCGACGTCGCGCGGGCCCTGCTGGGCCCGTCCAGCTAGCCGTGGAAGCCTCCCCCGCGGCCCCGCCGCGTCGGGGCGCGATCAGCGCCGTCCTGGCCCTCAACAAGCAGATGGGGCAGACCTCCTTCGACTGCATCCGGCAGGTCCGCCGGATCTACGGTGAGCGGCGGGTCGGCCACGCCGGCACCCTCGACCCCATGGCCCAGGGCCTGCTCCCCATCTGCCTGGGAGGCGCCACCCGGCTCATCGACCACTTCCACCGCCAGACCAAGACCTACTGCTGCACCGTCCGGCTCGGCGAGCGCTCCGAGACCCTCGACACCGAGGGCGCCGTCATCCCGGGCGGCGACGCCGGAGGGCTGGACGCTGAGCAGGTGCGGGCCGCGCTCCGCCAGTTCGTCGGCGAGATCTCCCAGATCCCGCCGATGCACTCCGCGGTTCGCCACGAGGGCGAGCATCTCTACGACCTGGCCCGGCGCGGGGAGCAGGTCGAGCGCCAGCCTCGCACCGCCCTGATCGTGAGCGCCGAGCTGACCGGCTTCCGGCCCGGCAGCGTGGCCGAGGCAGACCTCGAGGTCGAGTGCGGGAAGGGGACCTTCATGCGGGTCCTGGCCAGCGACCTCGGCGACGCGCTGGGGGTCGGGGGCCTGCTGAGCTGGCTGGAGCGCACCCGGTACGGGTCCCTCACGATCGCCGACGCGCACACCATCGAGGAGCTCACCGGGCTGGACGACCCGACCACGGCACTCCTCCCTCCCTGGGTCGCGATCAGCTTCCTGCCCCAGGTCTTCCTCGGACCCCCGGCGGTCACCCTGGTCCGCAACGGTCAGGCCGTCTTCCTGCCCCGGGTGGCCGCCGGCCTTCCCCAGGGGGAGACCCGGGCGCATTCCCCCTCGGGCGAGCTGGTCGCCGTCGGCGAGGTCACCGGCTTCCGCTTCCGGCCCACGAAGGTCATGGCAGGCTGACCGGGAGCTGAGATGCGGGGGATGAACCGATGTCGGTGACCCTGGAGCACTCCCTCGGCCCGGAGCGCGGACCGTCGCCGCCTCCCGCGGCCTGCACCATCGGGGTCTTCGACGGCGCTCACCGCGGCCACCAGCGGCTGCTGGCGCGCACCGTGGCGGCGGCCCGCGAGATCGGCGGCATCGCCGTGGCGGTCACCTTCGAGCCGCATCCCAGCGCCGTCCTGGATCCCGGCAACGTCCCGCCCGAGCTGACCACCCTCGACGAGAAGCGCGAGCGGCTCATCGCCGCGGGCATCGACCGCGTGGTGGTGGTCAACTTCACCCGCGAGGTGAGCCAGTGGAGCGCCGAGCGCTTCTGCGAGCGGCTGCTCGACCGCTTCGATCTCCGCCACCTCGTGGTCGGGGCCGGCTTCGCCCTGGGGCGCGACCGCCGCGGGGACGTCGAGTTCCTCCGCGGCTTCGGCGCCGCGCACGGCTTCACGGTCGAGACCGTCGACCCGGTGACCGATGATGGCCAGACGGTCTCCTCGACGCGAGTGCGGTCGGCGCTGGTATCCGGCGACGTCGAGACGGCCGCGCGACTGCTCGGCCACCTGTACTTCCTGGACGGCACCGTGGAGCACGGCGACCGGGTGGGGTGGAGGCTGGGCTTCCCCACCGCCAACGTGGGCGTCGAGCCCGGCAAGTGCCTGCCCGAGATGGGCATCTACAGCACCTGGATCCGCGCCCGGGGGGACTGGCTCCTCGCCGCCTCGAGCATCGGCTACCGGCCCACCTTCGGNNCGGCTGCTGGGCGGCGCGGAGCCGCCCGAGGGGCTGTAGGGGGCATCAGCGACGATCCACCCGATCATGCGGGTGGACGTGGCCGCGATCGTCGATAATCCGCCCGGGACAGTGGCCCCAGGTGCCTGCCGGCCGTTCCAGGCCCGGGGTCCTTGACATCGCGTGAGGAGACCCAGGTGACCCAAGCTCCGCCGTCCCCCGAACCGCCGGCCCCTCAGGGATCCTCGCCGTATCACCTCGGCACCCCGCCGTACCCCCCCGGCGCCCCGCCGTATCCCCCCGGCGCCCCGCCGCCCTACGACCCTCGGTGGCTGGGGCCGCCCCCCGGTCCCTGGTGGGGAGGCTACCCGCCGCCACCGCGGTCCCAGCCGGTGGACCCGCGCGCGATCTCGGTCCGGGTCCAGGTCTGGGCCGGGATCGAGGTCGTCCTGGGCGCCTTTCTGATCGGCACCATCCTGCTCAACCAGGCCTCCTGGGAAACCTGGTCGTCGTACAGCGACTTCCCGAGCACCGCCATCGGCGCCCCGCCATACATGACCGCCTTCGCGTACCTGGCGGGACTGCTGCTCGCCGCCACCCTGTGCCTGGTGGTCTGGAGCCTCTTCTCAGGTCTCGACCTGAGGCTTGGCCGGTTCCGGAGCAGCCAGATCGCCGTCGCCGCCGCGGCCGCCATCCTGGCCGGCGGCTACCTCTTGACCACCCAGGTCGCGACCTGGTCCGCGGGCTGCCCCGCCAACTGCCCGGCGCCGGGCCCGACCGCCAATACCGTGGTGTCAACCCTGGTCATCGACGTCGGTGCGGCCCTGGCGGCCGCGCTCATCCCGGGCGCCCTCTGGCTGTGGTGCCGAACCCGAGGCGACGCACGACCGGCGCCATCGCAACCTCCGGCACCCGCCGCCTGATCGGAGCAGGGCGCGCCCCGGCCCGGGCCCCCTCGACGCGCCCCGGTAAACCGGAGCAGCCAGTCCGGGGTTATCACTGCATGGTCCAATCAGCGACCGTGGAGGTCGATCCCGTCGACACGCGTGACCCCCAGGCCTTCGAGGCGGTGGCCCGGCGCGAGTCCCGGCGCCTCTTCGGCATCGCCTACACCATCCTCCGCGACCCCACCGAGGCCGAGGACGCGGTCCAGGACGTGATGGTGCGCGCCTGGCGGGCCTGGCACCGCACCCAGGGCTTCGGCGACCAGGGGCCCTGGCTCACCCGGATCTGTGTCAATCGCTGTCTCAGCCACCGTATCCGGCTGCGCCTCCGCCGCGGCCGCGAGACCGAGTTGGACGCCCAGGCGAGCGAAAGCGGGCCCACGCCGTCCGACCCCGCGCTGGCAGCTGCCTTCGACGGCCTCTCGCCGCGACAGCGCGCGGTGATCCTGCTCCACTACTACTCCGGGTACTCCCTCGACGAGTGCGCGGAGCTGATGGGCTGCCGGCCGGGGACGGCGCGCAGCCATCTTCATCGCGCCCTGACGGCGCTCCGAGAGGTGATGAGCCGATGAATGACGACGAGCTCGACCCCGGGAGCCGCGAGCGGCTCCATCGCCTCCTCGAGGAGTCCAGTGGCCACCCGGTCCCGACCGGTTTCGAGGGCCGTGTGGTGCCGCACGCGCGACGCCGGCGTCGCGCCGGGCGCGCCCTCGGCGCTGTCCTGGTCTTCGCGGTGGTGGCGGGAGCAACCGTAGCGGTCCTCCTGATCTCGACCCGTGGCACGGCGACCCGCCCGCAGACCGCCGGAGGGCCGACGTCAGCCACCCCCACGCCCTCAGCGTCGGCCATACCCTCGGCGTCGGGATCCTCCGACACGGCCTACGTCGGGATGACGATCCTGGACTTCAACGGGGGGAGTTGGAGGGCGGTGACCCCGGCAACCCTGTCGCCCGCCGTCAGCCTTGCCGGTCCGGAGCTGGCCGGCGTCACGTGCCCCTCCGTCGACGACTGCTGGGGCGTCGGGTATTTCGCCGGCGCGGAGGGGGGGCTGATCGAGCACTACGACGGTCACGCCTGGAGCCTCGTCAGCCAGACCGCGAGCCTCCTCCTGTCGGTCGCGTGCCCGAGTCCCGCCGACTGCTGGGCCGTGGGCGGCCAGACCAACCCGCTGATCGAGCACTACGACGGGAGCGTCTGGAGCACTGTCACCGTCCCGACCCTATCAGCGCGCGGCGGGTTGGACGGCGTGAGCTGTCCCGAAGCGGATCAGTGCTGGGCGGTCGGCACCATCTACGAGCCCAACGGCACCACCGAGTCCCTCATCGAGGCGTACGACGGGAGCGAGTGGACGGTCGTGGTGAGCGGAATCGCAAGCGGCAACTCCCAGGCGGCCGTTGCCCTTCGCAACGTCAGCTGTGTCACTGCCACCGACTGCTGGGCCGTGGGGGGCCTCAACATCGAGCACTACGACGGGAGCACCTGGAGCGCCTACGTCACGGCGGGTGCCGGCGAGAGCCGCCCCTCGCTTAGCGGCGTCACTTGTGTCGGGGCGAGCGACTGCTGGGCGGTTGGCGGCACCGCCGTGATGCACTACGACGGGATCGGATGGAGTCTCGCGAGCGGTACCAGCGCCCCTGACAGCGCCCCGGGGCTGAACGCCGTCACCTGCGTCACCTCCGCGGACTGCTGGGCCGTCGGGCAGGACGGCTCGGGCGCAGGCCCACAAGCTGCGCTGATCCTGCACTGGCAGGGAAGCGACTGGACATCGGTCGTGCCAACCCCCTCCGCAGGGATCGACCCCGTCGGTGTCACGTGTGTGGGGCCCAACGACTGCTGGACAGTGGGAGCGGCCCTGCTCAACCCGTGACCGAAGAGGCTCGGCCACCGGCTCTCGCGAACCGACGACAGCGCAGGCGGGGGAGCTCGCCACCCTGCCCTACCCTACGAGAGCACGACCTCCACGACCACGCGCTCGGTTCCGAGCGGAGGTCGCGGCACGACATCGCCGTCGATGTCCACCCCGTCCACGGTCATCGACACCGCGTTGCCAATCCCATCGCGCCGCACCGTGATCTCGTACCAGGTGTCGCGGAAGAGACGCCGCGCGGTGTACCCCGGCCAGGCGGCGGGGAGCACCGGCGCCACCCTGAGCCCGCGGTGGGTGGGGCGGATGCCGAGGATCCACTGGGTGGCGGCGACGTAGGTCCAGGCGGCGGCCCCGGTCAGCCAGGCGTTCCTCCCCAGGCCGTACTGGGGATGCGTCGGACCGCAGATGTTCTGGCAGTAGACGTAGGGCTCGACCGCGGCCAGATCGACGTCGGCGCGGGCCAGCGGCAGCAGCTGCCGGTAGTACTCGTAGGCGCGATCGCCGTCGCCGAGCTGGGCGGCCGCGATGATCGACCAGGCGGTGGCGTGGCAGAAGATGCCGCCATTCTCCTTGGCCCCGGGCGGGTAGGTGGCGGTGCCGTTGACCCGGGGATCGCCGCCGTCGTACGGAGGCCAGAGCATGCTCAGGCCGTAGGGGGTGTCGAGGAGGTCGTGCGCCGACCGCATGGCGATCTCGGCCCGCTCCGGAGACGTGACCTCGCCGATCACCGACCAGCTCTGGGGGATGAGGCTGATCCGGTGATGCCTTTCGGAGGCCACCCCGATCGGCTGGCCCTCGTCGTCGAAGGCCCGCCCGTACCAGGCGCCGTCCCAGGCGGAGGCGTCGACCGCGGCCGCCATCTCGGCGTGGAGGCGGCGAAAACGGATCGCCTCCTCGGAGCGATGGAGGTGATCACACAGCGCAGCGAGGTCGAGGGTGGCGCGGCAGAACTGCATCGCGCACCAGACGCTCTCCGCCAGCCCCGAGCCGTGGTCGACGTTCATGGTGTCGTCCCAGTCGGCATAGCCGGCCCGGGGTAGCCCGTGGGGCCCGCGGTGAGCCAGGACGAAGTCGATCGCCGCCGTGATGTGGCCCCAGACCGTCTCGTCCACACCCTCGGGGGGCAGGCCGTCCGGCCCGGGCTGGTACGGCACCAGCCGATGGATCATGTCGCAGTCCGCGGTCTCGCGCAGGTAGGCGCAGGTGGCGATGACCAGCCAGAGGTGGTCGTCGCTGAACCACTGAGGCCACTCGGGGTGCTCGGCGGCGAGCCCCGGCCCACCCTCTCCGGTGAGCGGGAGGAACTGGTGCCAGGTGTGCCCGTCGGCGAACTGCAGCTGCCAGAGCTGCTCCAGCCGCGCCTCGGCGAGGTCCGGCTCGACGTGGGAGGTGGCCAGGGTGTCCTGGGCGCTGTCGCGCGTCCCCATGCCCCGTCCCAGGCCCGTCTCGTATCCCGAAACGAAGCGTGACCAGTACAGCGTGGTGCGGCACTGCACGGGGTTCCAGAGGTTGAGGGTCGCGTCGGTGTCCGGGTCGGGGGTGTGCACCGTGAAGCTGCCCAGGTACCTGTCCCAGTCCGCCCGCAGCGCCGCGAAGGCGCGGGTCACCTCGGCGGCGTCCGACCAGCGCTCCACCGCCGCCGGGATGGCCTCCGGCTGGTCGGTGATCCCCAGCATGTGGACGGTCCGCGCGCTCTCGCCGGGCTCGAGCGCGACCTCGTGGCAGAACGACCCGATCGCGTTGCCCCGGGGCGAGACGCTGCGGGTGGGGGAGCCCGCCTCGACCACGGCGGGGCTCTCCAGCCCCCGGTAGCGGCCCACGAACGACTCCCGGTTGCAGTCGCTGCCGACCGGAGGCCGGTCCGAGGCGAAGAAGGTCGTGGTGGGGCGGAAGCGGGTGGTCGCCACGATGGCTCGCAGCTCCGGGTCGTGCCGTGCGCTCACCAGATGCCCGGTCCAATCCAGGTTGTGGAGGTCGCCCACGGCGTCGGCGAAGCTCAGCTCCACGTAGCTGAAGGTCCGCAGCACCACCGGCCGGTCACCGGTGTTGGTCAACCGCAGCTCCCACAGCTCGACCGGGCAGGGATCGTCCGGCGCGCTCGGCGGCACGAAGTAGAGGGTCTCGGCCCGGACCCCGCTGCGCAGGGTGGTGATCCGGGTGTAGCCGGCCCCGTGGCGGCACTCGTACCCGTCGAGTGCGCCCCGCACCGGCTGCCAGGTCGCGCCCCAGAACTCTCCCGTGTCCTGGCGCCTGACGTAGACGTAGCGTCCCGGCTGGTCGGCGGGGACCGCGTTGTAGCGGTACCGGCTCACCCGCCGGTTGCGCGGGTCGCGGTCAAAGGAGAATCCGCCGCCGGTGTTGGAGACGATCCCGCCGTAGCGACCCTCGCCCAGGTAATTGATCCAGGGGGTGGGGGTGTCCGGCCGGGTGATGACGAACTCGGCCGCGTCAGGGTCGAAGTAGCCGTAATCGCTCTCCGCCAGCCGCACGCTCACCGGGTCAACCACCAGGGCGCTCCTGCTCCGTTCGTTGCCGCGGCGGCGACCATA
>PLAX01000226.1 GCA_003135255.1 Candidatus Dormiibacterota bacterium
GCAGCCACGGATGCCCGCATCCCCGGCCTGCGCAGCGCCGACGCCGCCCAGCTCCGCGACCGGCTGGCCACGCTCGGCGAGGCCCGGGCGTCGGGGCTCTGATGCCCCTCGCCGCGTCTCAGGCTCCCGCGCTGTCCGGCACCTGGTGCCGTCTCCATCCCCTCTCCCCGGTCGCCCGGATTGGGATCACCCTCGGGGCGCTGCTGCTCGCGGGCGTCTCCTGGGTCTCAGGGGCGCAGACCTCGTCCGGGCGGACGGCGGAAACGCTGGTGGTCGCAGCGGTGGCGGTGCTCGGGACGGTGGCCTCGGTCGTCTCCTGGCTGGTGACGCGCTGGCGGGTCGTCGGCGATGAGCTCCAGATCGACACCGGCCTGGTGTACCGCCAGTCGCTCCGATTCCCGCTTCGCCGGGTCCAGGCGGTGGACGTGGTCGCGCCGCTCACCGCCCGCATCCTCGGTCTCGCCGAGGTGCGGGTGATCTCCGCCGGGACCAGTCACCGCCAGCACGGGCGTCTCGCCTATCTGAGCAATCAGGACGCGGCGGCCGTGAGAGCACAGCTGCTCGCCCTGGCCCACGGGCTCGCGGCCGAGACCCCGGAGCCGCCCGCACGCCCCCTCTTCCGGGTCGACAACGGGCGGCTCATCGCGGCGAGCCTGCTCCGCGGAGCCTGGCTGCTGGTGCTCGTGCTCGTCGCCGTGGGGGCGATCCTGGCCGCCGTCGATCCCACCGGAGCCGGCGGCGCCGTTCGCCAGGGCGGCACCGATGCCGCAACCTCGCTCATCACCGGGGTCGTGACCGGCCTGTTTGCCCTCGGCCTCGATGCGGCCCGCTCCGTGAACGGGGACTTCGACTTCACGATCGGCCAGGCGCCCGACGGCCTGCGCCTCCATCGGGGCCTCCTCCAGAAGCGTCACGAGACCATCCCCTACGGCCGCATCCAGGCGGTGCGTCTGATCCAGCCGCTGCTCTGGCGGCCGTTCGGCTGGGCCCGGGTCGAGCTCGACGTCGCCCGCCAGCCCGAGGCCCGCCGCCAGGGCGAGGCGCGCCAGCTGGCACACCTCCTCGCCCCGGTCGCGACCCTGGAACAGGCGCGGTGGCTGGTCGGCCAGGTCGCCCCGGGCGCACCCGCGACCCTCGCCCGCGCCGGGGCCCCGCCGCAACGGGCCTGGTTCCGGGCTCCCTTCTCGTACCACTACCTCTCCGCCTGGCACGACGACCGCTGGCTGGTGACCCAGACCGGCCGAGTGCGCCCGGCGACGGTGATCGTGCCCCTGGAGAAGGTCCAGAGCATCCGGTTGAGCAGCGGGCCTCTGCTGCGGGCCCTCCACCTCGCCAACCTTCGGGTCGACACCGCGGGACGGCGGTGGGTGGCGGCCGCCCTCTGCCGGGACGCGGACGAGGCCAGGGCGCTCGTCGACCGGCTCGGAGGTCTGGCGTGGCGAGCCCGGCGGCTCAGTTGGTGATGATCACCGGGGTCCCGAGTGGCGTCCAGTTGTAGAGCCAGGGCATGATCGCGGTCGGGAAGTGGACGCAGCCGTGGCTCGCATAGTCCTGGGCCACGTCGTTCTCGCTACCGGGCCCGAAGGCGTTCTGGTTCTCCCAGTAGGCGTCGTGGAGGAAGTAGCCGTCAGCGAACTCCAGGACCCACTGCACCACGCTGGTCGGATACCAGTCGGGTGACCCCGGTGGCCAGGGGGAGACCATCGTGAAAGGCGAGGTCTTGTAAAAGACTGCGAAGTTCCCCGTCGGGGTGTTCAGGCCGGGCCGGCCGGTGGTGATCGGGCTGGCGCCGACGACGCAACCGTTGTCGTAGAAGACCGCCTCCTGGAGGCTGAGACTGAGGGTGATCACCTTGCCCGACCCCCCACCCGCATCGTGGCCGCATTGGTCGGCGGCCAGATCCGCGACGAGGGCGTTCTGGATACCGGTCACCTGAACCTGCAGCGCGTTCATCTGGTCGTAGGTGGTGTCGGCGAGGAACGTCTGATCCACCTCCTGGTACAGGGCCTGCAGGCGGGTCGCGTTGGGAGTGTTCTCCGCTGAGGCCTGGTCGGCCAGCAGCATCAGCGGCCGCATCTCGCCGTTCAGCTGGTCATTGAGAGAGACGAGCGTGTTGAACTGCTGGAGGGCCGTGTAGAGGAGGCCGGCGGTCTGGTTCGTGTCGGCTCCACTCGACTCCTCGCTCTGGAGCTGGGTGGCCAGGTCGGAGATGTCGCCCGGGTCGAGGTTGTCGTTGCCCGCTGTGGTGAGGGCGTTGCCGGCCTGGGAGATGAGCGCGAAGTCGCCACCGGCGTTGGCGACGTCAGTCTGGATCTTGGCCTGCTGCTGGGCGGCCACGACCGCCGTGCGAGTGGCGTCGAGCTGCTCCTGCCAGGTGGCGGCCAGGAAGGCGAGCCGGTCGGGGGTGCTCGCCGCCCTCAGCTGAGCCGTCCAGCTCTGGCCGGCCGAGATCTGCGCCGCGGTCATGAAGCCGCGGCTCTGGGTCACCTCCTGCTGCCAATCCGTGAGCACGAGCTGAGCCTTGTCCCGCTGGGTGGTCATGGCGGCGGCGTAGGCGGTGTTGGTGGCGTGGGTGAGCGCCGTCAGCAGCACGTGCCCGTCGGTCGTCCACCACACCGGGGCCCACCACTCATCCTCGGGCCGCTGCTTACGCAGGCGGCTGCGGAGAGGGGTGATGCTCGCGGCGGGCACTCCGACGGCGAGGTCGTGGGTCCAGGTGCGCTGCAGGCTCGCCGCCCGGGCATCGAAGGTGGTCCTGCGCCCCGATCCGACCCCGGCCAGGCTGGCCGTGCCCGCGATCAGGCAGGCGATGAGGGCGACGGCGGCAAGTCGGATGGCGTGCTTGGGGGTCATCAGCTCTGGGGAAGGAACGTCCGGGGCGCCTTCGACGTTACGCCACGCGTCCCACGGGAGAGCCGTGACGATGCGGTGGCAACCGGTGGAGCCGGGCTCCCTTCGCGCTCCATCATCACTCGATGTCCGCGATCGGGGCCTTGGGGCCCACGACGTCTCCCTCGCGGACATGGACCGCGGCCACGGTTCCGGTTCGGTGGGCGACGATGTCGTTCTGCATCTTCATGGCCTCGAGAACGGCGACGACGTCCCCGATCTGGACCCGATCCCCCGGTTTGACCCCCACCTTGAGGATCAGGCCCTGCATGGGAGCTGTGATCGTACCGGCACCTGTCCGCGGTGCGCCCGAGGCCGCCGGCGCGGGCTCGCCACGGGACGCGGCCGGCCCGGCACCGAAGACGCGGACGTCGTAGGTCTGCCCGTCGACCTCGACCCGCAGCTCGCGGACCTCGATGGCGGGGTCACCGTTCGCCGCGTCCACCGTGCCGGTCTCCTCGTCCGCCGGCCCGGCCCCCTCGCTGTCCGCACCGCCGGCGGAGGTCCGCCCCACCTCGTCGGCGAGACGCTCCACAGCGGCCTCCCCCCGGACGGAGGCCAGGAAGTCGGAGCCGAAGAGCGCATAGGTGACGAGCGCCTCGGGATCATCCCGAACGCCCTCCCGGGCCAGATCGCGGGCCGCCACCGGCAGTCCCGGCTCGAGCAGGTCGGCAGGACGGCAGGTGATGGGTTCCTCGCGCCCGTTCACCAGCTCGCGGACGTCGGGGTCGATCGGTTCGGGCGGGGTGCCAAAGAAACCGAGGCAGTAGTCCTTGATCTCCTGACTGATGGTGGCGTAGCGGTCGCCCTCGAAGACGTTGTAGACGGCCTGGGTGGTGATGACCTCGGGAAGCGGGGTCACCAGTGGCGGGTTGCCGAGCTCCCGGCGCACCCGGGAGATCTCCGCCTCCACGTCGGGCAGGCGGTCGAGGGCGCCCCGCTCGCCCAGCTCGGCCAGACCATGGCCCATCGCCGACGCGGGGAGCAGTCCCCAGAGCGCCGAGCCATCGAAGCGGAAGAGGGCCGGGTCGACCGAGTCCGTGTAGAGGGGCGCGATCTCGTCGAGGAAGTGGGCGACCCGGATGACCGGCTCCATCTCGATCCCGGTGGCGTCCTCGGTGCCCGCGAACCCGGCGATCACCGCCTCCGCGGGAGGGGCGGCGGCTCCGCCGCCCAGGGGGGAGACCGAGACGTCGGCTCGGGTGGCCCCCGCCCGGTGAGCCGCCTGGTAGGCGAGCACCGCCTGCCCCGTCTGGGCGCAGAAGCTCACGGTCACGGGCAGGCCGGAAGCCTCCNNCCCTTGGCCGTGCGCACCGCGGTGGCGAGGTTGGCCACGTCGTTGAGCGGATCGAGGAGCCGGAAGACGCCGATGCCGGCCTGGGCGGCGAGCCGGACGAAGGCCTCGACGACGTCGTCGGGGAGGTGGCGGTGGGCGACCAGCATCTGCCCGCTGAGGGTGGCCATGAGCGGCGTCCGCGGGGCGGCGGCGGCCAGCGCCCTCAGCCGCTCGAAGGGGTCCTCCCCGAGGAACCTGAGCTGAGCCTCGAAGGTGGCGCCGCCAAAGACCTCGAGGGCGGAGAAGCCGCAGGCGTCGAGGAGCTCCGCCGCCCGGACGGCGTGGCGCTGGCGCAGGCGGCTCAGCATGAGGGCCTGCTGCCCGTAGCGAAGCGAGGTCTCGACCAGCCCCAAACGCGGCATGTCCGACCGATTGTATGGGGGATGAGGGTGCGCAGAGATCGAGACGAGCAACCGGTTCACGGCGATCGATGAGCCCCGGGATGCCCCGGCAGCCGCTGCAACGACGCTCCCCGGCTCGCTCCGACGCCCTAACCCCGCGCCACGGCGCTTGGCCGGAAGTGAGCGCGAGGCTCAGGCCTCCAGCGCGCCGCCCGAAACGTCGAAGCCCTCAGGGAGCCGCACCCGGGCGCTCATCTCCTGGCGCCGGACGCGCACCGCGGTGGCCACGTCGGGGTCACCGAGCGCCAGGATCCGGGCGGCGAGATGCGCAGCGTTGCGCGCGCCCATCTCGCCAACCGCGACGGTGGCGACCGGGACCCCCGGAGGCATCTGCACGATGCTGAGGAGCGCGTCGAATCCAGACAGCGGGGTGCCGGCGAGAGGCACGCCGATCACCGGCAGCGGGCTCAATGACGCCAGCACGCCCGGGAGGTGCGCCGCCGCGCCCGCGCCGGCCACGAGCACGCGCAGCCCCCGGGCCTCGGCCTGCGAGGCGTAGGAGCGGACCACCTCCGGGGCGCGATGAGCCGACATCACCGCGATCTCCCAGCCGATGCCGTACTCGTCGAGGACCTCTCCGCAGAGCCGCATGGCGGGGAGATCGGACTCGCTGCCCACCACGATGCCGACGCGCGGACTGCTCATCGCTTCGCTCCGGCGGTGAGGGTCGCGATGTCCGAGCGCGACCACATCCCCGCGAAGTGGACGCGTTCGAGGTTCTCGTAGGCCCGGCGCCTGGCCGTCGCCACGTCGGCGCCCCGGCCGACGATGCCGAGCACCCGCCCCCCCGCCGTCACCAGGCGCCCCCGCTCGTCCCGCGCGGTGCCCGCGTGAAAGCAGAGGACATCGTCGTCGAGGTCGTCCAGTCCCGTGATGGGGTCGTTCGTGCGTGGCACCGCGGGGTATCCCTGCGCCGCGGCCACGACCACCACCGCCGCCCCGGCGACGACGGGCGCGAGCGCCGGGCCGGCGAGCTCCCCCCTCGCGGCGGCGAGGAGGAGGTCGAGGAAGCCCGGTCCCGCCAGGGGAACGACCACCTGGGTCTCGGGGTCGCCGAAGCGAGCGTTGAACTCGAGAGCGCGGAACCCGTCCGAGCTCACCATCAATCCCACATAGAGGCAGCCGACGAAGGGGGTCCCGGCCTCCGCGAGGGCGGCCAGGGTGGGCTCGATGACCCGCTCCGCCACCTCTCCGAGAGGGGGGCACCCGTTGGTCGCGGGAGCGTAGGCCCCCATTCCACCGGTGTTGGGACCGTGGTCGG
>PLAX01000222.1 GCA_003135255.1 Candidatus Dormiibacterota bacterium
GGATCGCCGAGGGCGAGGATCCTGGCCGCCAGGTGCCCGGCGTTGCGGGACCCCATCTCGCCGACCGCGACGGTCGCGACCGGGACCCCCGGGGGCATCTGCACGATGCTGAGGAGCGCGTCGAATCCCGACAGCGGGGTGCCGGCGAGCGGCACCCCGATCACCGGCAGCGGGGTCAGCGACGCCAGCACACCGGGGAGGTGCGCAGCCGCGCCCGCGCCGGCCACGAGCACGCGCAGCCCCCGGGCCTCGGCCTGCGAGGCGTAGGAGCGGACCACCTCCGGGGCGCGATGAGCCGACATCACGGCGATCTCCCAGGCGATGCCGTACTCGTCGAGAACCTCTCCGCAGAGCCGCATGGCTGGGAGATCGGACTCGCTGCCCATCAGGATGCCGACGCGCGGATTGGTCATCGCCAGGCTCCGGCGGGGTGGGTCGCGATGTCCGAGCGTGACCACATCCCCGCGAAGTGGACGCGCTCGAGGTTCTCGTAGGCCCGGCGTCTGGCCGTCGCCACGTCGGCGCCGCGGCCGACGATGCCCAGCACCCGCCCCCCCGCCGTCACCAGCCGTCCGCGTCCGTCCCGCGCGGTGCCCGCGTGGAAGCAGAGGACGTCGTCGTCCAGGTCGTCCAGGCCCGTGATCGGGTCGTCCGTGCGCGGTGCCCCGGGGTATCCCAGGGCCGCGGCCACGACCACCACCGCCGCCCCGGCGACGACGGGCGCCGGCGCTGTGCCGGCGAGCTCCCCACGCGCGGCGGCGAGGAGGAGGTCGAGAAAGCCCGCTCCCGCCAGGGGGACGACCACCTGGGTCTCGGGGTCGCCGAAGCGAGCGTTGAACTCGAGAACGCGGAAGCCGTCCCGGCTCACCATCAGTCCCACGTAGAGGCAACCGACGAAGGGGGTGCCGGCCTCCGCGAGGGCGGCCAGGGTGGGCTCGATGACCCGCTTCGCGACCTCTCCGAGCGGGGGGCATCCGTCGGTTGCGGGAGCGTAGGCCCCCATCCCTCCGGTGTTGGGACCGTGGTCGGAGTCGTGGGCGCGCTTGTAGTCGCGTGCCGGCCAGAGGAGCTGGTAGCGGCGTCCGTCGCAGACCGCGAAGACGGAGACCTCGGTCCCGTGCAGCCGCTCCTCGACGACGGCGACGCTGCCGGCGTCTCCGAAGCGCCGCTCGTGGAGGCAGCCGGCGAGTGCGGCGAAGGCTTCCTCGCGGGTGTCGCAGACCGCCACCCCCTTCCCGGCGGCGAGCCCGTCCGCCTTGACCACGCAGTGCCCGTCCAGCTCGAGGACGAAGTCGAAGAGATCGCTGCGGCTCTCACCGTTCCCCGAGCGCCAGCGGGCGGTGGGGACGCCGGCGCGGTCCATCACCTGCTTGGCGTGGGTCTTGCTCCACTCGATCTTGGCGGCCGCCGACGAGGGGCCGAAGACGGTGAGGCCCGCCTCACGGCAGGTGTCGGAGACGCCCGCCGCCAGTGCCGCATCGGGCCCGATGATGACCAGGTCGACCTCCCGCTCCCGGGCCAGCCGGGCCACCGCGGGCGCGTCGGTGCTCGAGATGGTGACGTTGGTCCCGAGCTGGGCGGTGCCGCCATTCCCGGGTGCGCAGATGATCTCCGGGCGCGATTCGTGCCGGGCGCAAGCCCAGGCGAGAGCGTGCTCCCGACCCCCGGAGCCAACCACCAGAACCCGCATCGAGGGGAATTGTCGCGGATCGGGGGACGGCGGGGCCACGCGAGTGCCGGCGGCAGTGCATCTGCCCCATGGGATTTGGATGCAGCTGACTCTGGCGGGTCCGGCCGGTGACACCTACGCTGGCCCGTGTTGATTCACTCGGCCGCAAGGAGGACCGACCGTGAGGTCTCTGCAGGCTCGCTGGCTCACTGCACTGGCAACCGTCCCGCCGGTCCTGGTCACCCTCGCCATGGTTGGACCGCTGTCGGTCCAGGCTGCGGCTGCCGGCGCAGGACCGACCTCCTCGAGCAGCCTCGACCCGTCGGAGAGGTTTGAGCTGGGCGTCGCCCTGGTGGCACTCGGGATTCTCATCCTGGCCGTCACCATCGTCCGGCTGCGCATCCAGAACCGTCAGCGGCGGTCGCCGGCGCTCATGGGGTCTTCGTGGCGGAAGGTCACCGACACCTGGGGCTACGCGGCAGCGCCGTCCTCCCGGACCTCGGCCTCGCGGACGACCGTCAGGTCGACCTGGTAGCCGAGCCGGCTACTCCCACTCGATGGTGGAGGGTGGCTTGCTGCTGATGTCGTAGACGACCCGGTTGACCCCCGCGACCTCGTTGACGATGCGCCGGCTCATGAGGCCGAGCACGTCATAGGGGACCCGGGCCCAGTCGGCGGTCATCGCGTCGTCGGACTCGACGATCCGGATGGCGACGACGTTGGCGTAGGTGCGACCGTCTCCCATCACCCCCACCGAGGAGATGGGGGTCAGGATGGCGAACGACTGCCACACCTTCCGGTAGAGCCCGCTGCGCTTGATCTCGTCAATCACGATCCAATCAGCCGCCCGCAGCACCTCCAGCCGCTCCCGCGTCACCTCGCCGATCACCCGGATCGCCAGCCCCGGTCCGGGGAAGGGCTGGCGCCAGACCATGTCCTCGGGAAGCCCCAGCTCGGTGCCCACCCTCCGGACCTCGTCCTTGAACAGGTACCGGAGTGGCTCGACGAGCTGGAAGCGGAGGTCGGCCGGGAGGCCGCCCACGTTGTGGTGGGTCTTGATGGTGCGAGCGTTGGGCGTCTCGCGCGACGTCGACTCGATCACGTCCGGGTAGAGAGTGCCCTGGGCGAGGAAGTCGATATCCCCCAGCCGGCGGGCCTCGGTCTCGAACACCTCGATGAAGGTGCGCCCGATGCGGCGGCGCTTCTCCTCCGGGTCGGTGACCCCGGCGAGGGCGGTGAGGAAACGGTCGGTGGCGTCGACATGGACCAGGTTGATGTGGCGCTGGTGGGACATGACCTCGACCACCCGCCGGCCCTCGTCACGCCGGAGCAGCCCGTTGTCCACGAAGACGCAGGTGAGCTGGCCACCGACGGCCCGGTGCACCAGGGTGGCCGCCACCGCCGAGTCGACCCCACCGGAGAGGGCGCAGAGGATGTGGCCGCCTCCCACCCGTGCGCGGATGTCGGCGACCGCTCTCTGAACGAAGGCGGCAGGCTCCCAGGTCAGCGCGCACGCGCAGACGCGGGTCAGGAAGTTGGCGAGCAGCTGCTTGCCCGCGGGGGTGTGGACGACCTCGGGGTGGAATTGGATGCCGAAGCGCCCGAGCGGGCCGGCGAATGCCGCGTAGGGTGAGTTCAGCGAGTGGGCTATGGGCCGGAAACCCTCGGGGAGCCCGGTGATGATGTCGCCGTGGGACATCCACACCGCGGTCTCGGAGGGGATGCCCTCGAAGATCCCCGCCGGCTCGTCGATGTCGAGCTGGGCCGCCCCGTACTCGCGCCGGCTGGCGGGCTCCACCGCGCCCCCCAGGTCGTGGGCCAGCAGCTGCATCCCGTAGCAGATCCCGAGGATGGGCAGCCCGAGGTCGTAGATCGCCGGGTCGGGATGGGGCGCGCCCTGCTCGTACACCGAAGCCGGCCCCCCACTGAAGATGAGCCCGCGGGGGGCCCGGCGCCGGATCTCCTCGGCGCTGATGTTCCCGGGCACCAGCTCGGAGTAGACGCGGGCCTCGCGCACCCGCCGGGCGATGAGCTGGGCGTACTGGCTGCCGAAGTCGAGCACGAGGACGCCGTCCTGCGCGGCCGGTTCCGGAGGCGATGCGCCGGCCCCCGGCCTCAGCTCCCGGTTCGACGCCGGGCTCTGGGCCACGCCGGCACCCACCTCAAACCCCCATGCCGACGCGCTGCTCGCGCTGCTGCACCTTGCCCTCGGTCTTGATGGCGGGCGCGACCACCATCTCGGTCTCCTGGAAATCGGAGATGGTGGGCGCGCCGCAGACCCCCATGGCGCTCTTCAGAGCACCCACCAGGTTCATCGATCCGTCGTCGACGTGAGCCGGGCCGAAGAGGATCTCCTTCAGCGAGCCCTTGATCCCGGTTCGGATGCGCGTCCCCCGGGGGAGGTTGGGGTCGGGTGTGGCCATCCCCCAGTGATTGCCCCGGCCCGCGGCCTCCTCAGCCGAGGCGAACACGGAGCCGATCATCACGGCGTCGGCGCCCGATGCGAAGGCCTTGGTGACGTCTCCGCC
>PLAX01000059.1 GCA_003135255.1 Candidatus Dormiibacterota bacterium
GCTTATCAAGGAGGGACTCATGACCTCGCGGAAACCCGACCTAGGAGGGGCGGCCGTGGCCCGGCGCCGGCCGCCATTGGCGGTGTGGGCGCTGAGCCTGCTGGCGGTCGCCGCCGCTGCCTGCGGAACCAGCGGAAGCGGAAACTCGTCCGGCTCCACGGCCATCGCGAGCAAGCAGGTCCTGCACTTCCCGATCTACGCTGACCCGCAGACCATGGACCCGGCCCTCGGCGACCAGGAGATCGAGTCCGAGCTCAGCGAGAACGTCTTTGACAACCTCTGGCTCTTCGACAAGACACTGAACATCGTCCCGGACATCGCCACCGCGGTGCCCACCCAGGCCAACGGCGGCATCTCCTCGGACGGCCTCACCTACACCGTCCATCTCAACCCCAAGGCCACTTTCAATAACGGGGACAAGGTGACCTCGGCGGACGTTCTCTACTCCTGGAACCGCGCCGTCGCCTACGCCGGCGCTTACTCGACCAACCTCGCTGCCATCGCGGGTTTCGCCGACGTTCAGAAGGCGGCCAGCGGCATGACGGACGCGCAGATCGAGACCCAGCTGTCGGCCAAGAACCCCGCCTTCGCCATGAGTGGCCTGACTGCGGTCAACTCTGAGACCGTCCAGGTCAAGCTCGCCAACCCCTGCGGGTGGTGCCTCGCCGCCTGGACCCTCGAGGGCACCACGGGCGCCGTGGTCGACCAGAAGGTGGTCAGCCAGGACCCCGCGAGCTGGTGGCACACCCCCGGCCAGATGGTGGGCACCGGAGCCTACAAGCTCACCGCCTACACCCCCAAGGAGTCGATGGTCTTCAAGCTGGTCCCCAACTGGTGGGGCACCGCGGTGGGGCTGGCCAAGCCCACCGTCAGCGAGATCGACATCGACATCCACGACCCCTCGGCCGCGGAGAAGGACATCGCAGCCTGGGAACAGGGCAGTTATGACATCTTCGGCTACGGTGGCTACAGCGGGCTGCTGACCGTCGCCGACATCCTGCGGATCCAGCGGACCGCGAGCGAGAAGAGCGAGCTCCTCACCGTGGACAAGGGCCGGACGACCTGGCTCAGCTTCAACGTCGGCTACCCGGCCACCGGCGGCCCCTTCGTCGGTGAGACCGCGGCCGCCAAGGGCCTGCGGCTCGCCTTCGACCTCGCCATCGACAAGCAGGGCCTGGCCAAGACGGTGTGCGGCAACGTGACCTGCTCACCGGCCACCGGGGGGCTGATCACCAAGGGTCTGACCGGTTACCTGGGCGACAACCAGGACCCGCTCGCCAAGTTCGACCCCACCCAGGCCAAGCAGCTCCTCAAGGAGTACGACCCCACCGGTCAGCTCACCGCCAATCTCAAGTACTCGTACAACGCGGGCTCGCCCAACGACCAGGTGGCCACCTACCTGGCGGAACAGTGGAAGGCCAACCTCGGTGTGAGTGTCACGCTCAACGCCGACCCGGACGCCTCCGACTTCATCAAGAACCGGCTGGCGGGGGGCTACGTGATGTCCCGTGACGGCTGGCAGTTCGACTACAACAGCCCCCAGGACTGGTACGACAACCTCTGGGGCGCGGCGGTGCTCAGCGCCGGCGCCAACACCAGCGGCTTCGACGACCCCCAGTACGATTCCATCCTGGCGCAGGCAGATCAGCTTCCCACGACGCAGGCGCTCCCCCTCTACAACCAGCTGGCGAAGATGCTCTCTGATGACGCCGTCTACATCCCCCTCTACTACTCGGTGGGCAACTTCCTGATCCACTCCTACGTCAAGGGCGCGGGTTCCAACACCGCCTTCGACTACTACTGGGACCAGATCAGCCTCCTCTCTCACTGACGGTTTGATGGCATCCTCTGAGGCGCCCGGCTCAACGCCGGGCGCCTCAGGCTGCCTGCAGGAGATCGCCTCACTGTGCTGACCCGGGGGACCCTGATCTACATCGCCAAGCGCGTGGTGCTGCTGGCATTCACTGTCTTCCTCGTCTCGTCGGTGGTCTTCTTCGCCGTCCACAGCCTTCCCGGCAACGCACTCATCAGCGCGCGGCTCCACGGCGCGGCGCTGCAGCAGCAGCTGCACCAGTTCGGGCTCGACCGGCCCGTCCTGGTCCAGTACTGGAGCTTCATTTCCAACGCCGTGCGCGGCAATTTCGGCGTGTCCTACGTCATACAGGGCCTGCCCATCACTCCCCTGGTGATCCGCGAGCTCAGCGTCAGCTGCGAGCTGGGCGGGGCCGCCCTGATCATCACCGTCGGTCTCGGAGTGAGTGTCGGGGTCATCGCCGCCGTCCGCCACAACACCTGGGTCGACTACATCCTCACCTCGCTGGCGGTGCTCGGGTACACCGTCCCCAGTTTTGTGATCGCCACGCTCTTCTACCTAGTCTTCGGGGTCTGGCTTGCCACCCTGACCAACGGGGGATTCTCCTACCCGCTCACCTGGACGGGAACCTACGGCACTCTGGCGGAGCTCTCGGTGCCCGCGTTCGCCATCGGCCTGTTCACCTCCGGACAGGTGGCCCGCATCACCCGAGCCGCCATGCTCGACGTCCTCCAGCAGGATTACGTCCGCACTGCGCGGGCCAAGGGAGTCCGGGAGTGGGCGGTGATCATCCGCCACGCCCTCCGCAACGCTCTGGTGCCGGTGGTCAGCATCCTGGGGCCGCTGATCGCGACCATCATCACCGGAGTGGTCGTCATCGAGAACATCTTCAGCATCCCCGGGTTGGGCAAGGAGTTCATCGAGAGCATCCTCAACCACGACTACAACATCACCGTGGCCGTGTTCACCCTCTTGGCGGCGCTCATCGGCGTCGCCAACCTGGGGGTGGACCTCGTCTATGCCGCCGTCGACCCCCGGATCAGATACTGATGAGCATCGCCACCGAGGTAGCCCAGGAGTTCGACGCCGGGGTCGTCGCGCGCGAGCAGGTCAGCCTCTGGCGCGATGGGTGGCGGCGGCTGCGCCGAAACCGGCTGGCGCTGGCGGCCACCATCTTCCTGGCCTTCCTGGCGCTGGTGTGCGTCGTCACCTTCTTCTGGACGCCCTATCCGCCGTCGGTCTTCGTCGGCAACCCGTACGCCGGCCCCAGCCTGGCCCATCCCTTCGGCCTCGACGAGTACGGCCGAGACATGCTGAGCCGCATGATGGTGGGGGCTCAGATCTCGATGGCGGTGGGCCTGGGCTGCGCCGTCATCGCGGTGGTTGTGGGGGTCTCGCTGGGCCTGCTGGCGGGGTATCTGCGCGGCTGGGTGGACAGCGTCATCAGCACCGCCATCAACATCTTCTACTCCTTCCCCACCATCCTGATGGCGCTCATCCTCTACATCGTCATCGGGCCCAGCATCATCAACATCATGGTCGCCATCTCTCTCACGGTGTGGATGGACATGGCCCGCCTGGTGCGGGGTCAGACGCTCTCCATCCGTGAGCGCGAGTATGTGGAGGCAGCGCGCGCAAGCGGTGCCAGGACGGGTCGAATCATGCTCGGCCATGTCCTGCCCAACTCTCTGGGGCCGATCATCGTCCAGGCGACCTACATCATCCCCTCCGCGATCCTCACCGAGGCCTTCCTCAGCTTCCTCGGCGTCGGCATCCCTCCGCCCACCCCCGACTGGGGCAACATCCTGGGCACGGACGGCCTGCCGGCGATTCGCTTCGCCCCTCACATCCTGCTGCCGACGGCGATCTTGCTCTCGGTGACCCTGCTGGCCTTCAACTTCCTGGGAGACGGCCTGCGCGACGCCTTCGACCCCCGGCAGAAGCGCTGATGAGCGGGGACAGCGGCGGCATGGGCCAGATGCCCGGGTCGGGGAGCCCCCTCCTCGAGGTGAACGACCTGAGCACCCATTTCTTCACCGAAGACGGCGAGGTCCGCGCNNGCGCTCTCCATCCTCGGCCTGGTGCAGAGGCCCGGGAAGGTGGTGGGTGGCCAGATCCTGTTTCACGGGCGCGACCTCCTGAAGCTGAGCCGCGAGGAGATGCGCCGCGTCCGCGGCCGCGACATCGCGATGATCTTCCAGGATCCTCTGAGCGCGCTCAACCCGGTGCTCCGCATCGGCTACCAAGTCGACGAGGCGATGCACGCCCACGACAAGGTGCCCAGGAACCAGGTGGCGGCCCGGAGCGTTCACCTGCTGGACACGGTTCGGGTGCCGGATGCATCGCGTCGGGTCCGGGATTACCCCCACCAGTTCAGTGGCGGCATGCGCCAGCGGGCGATGATCGCCATGGGCCTTGCCAACCGTCCCGAGCTGCTCATCGCCGACGAGCCCACCACCGCGCTCGACGTCACCGTCCAGGCGCAGATCCTCGAGCTGCTGCGGGAGATGAACCGCGAAACCGGAACCTCGATCATCCTCATCACCCACAATCTGGGCGTGGTCGCCGGCCTCTGCTCACGGGTCATCGTGATGTATGCAGGAGAGATCGTCGAGGAGGGGCCGATCGAGCAGATCTTCGAGAATCCCCAGCACCCCTACACCTGGGCGCTGCTGCGCTCGATCCCCCGCATCGACTTCGCGCGCCACGATCGGCTGCGCTCCATCGAGGGCCTTCCTCCCGATCTCATCGCGCTGCCGCGTGGATGCAAGTTCCACCCGCGGTGTCCCTTCCGCGTCGAGCGCTGCCTGACGGATGAACCCTCTCTGCAGACGGTGAAGGGTGGTCAGCGCGCCGCCTGCTGGGTGACGATGAAGCGTGCGTACGAGGAGATGGGGGCGGCGGATATCATCGACACCAGGCCGGGCGCGGCCAGCGGGGTCCACCCTCCCGGCTTCACCCTGCCGCCGTTCGGTGCCGCGGACGGTGGGGGTCCCACGGGGCCTTCCGAGGTCGCCGCGCCGTGACCTCGTCCGTCCTCCCCGTGTCCGAGCCTGCCGCGACCGATGCGCCCCTGCTCCGGGTGATCGACGTGGTCAAGCACTTCTCGGCCGGCGTCGGAGCCACCGTGAAGGCGGTCGACGGGGTGAGCTTCGACATACGCCCGGGGGAGACCGTGGGTCTGGTCGGCGAGTCCGGCTGCGGAAAGTCGACACTGGGCCGGCTGATCACCCGGCTCCTGCCCGTCACATCGGGCCAGATCCTCTTCGATGGCGTGGACCTCACCGCTCTCCGCGGCGAGCACCTGCGTCAGCAGCGCAAGCAGCTCCAGATCATCTTCCAGGACCCCTTCGCCTCCCTCGATCCGCGGATGACGATCGGCGACATCATCGGCGAGCCGCTCGTGAACTTCGGTCTGGCGGGACGACATGAGAAGGACCGGCGCGTCCAGGAGCTGCTCCGCGTGGTCGGCCTCAACCCGTACTTCAACAACCGCTATCCGCATGAGTTCAGCGGCGGTCAACGCCAGCGCATCGGCATCGCGCGCGCCCTCGCCCTCCGACCCAAGCTGATCGTCTGCGACGAGCCCGTGTCGGCTCTGGACGTCTCCATCCAAGCACAGATCGTCAACCTGCTCGAGGACCTTCAGGCGGAGTTCCACCTGACCTACCTCTTCATCGCCCATGACCTCTCGGTGGTGCGCCACATCAGCGACCGTGTCCTGGTCATGTACCTGGGCAAACTGGTCGAGATCGCTCCCAGCGACGTGCTCTACCAGTCCCAGCAGCACCCCTACACACGGGCCCTGCTCTCGGCGATACCGGTCCCCGACCCACGCGTGGAGTCGCAGCGCCGGCTGATCCACCTCTCGGGAGAGATCCCCTCGCCTCTGCACCCCCCCTCGGGATGCCGCTTCCATCCCCGCTGCCCGATCGCCGAGGCGCCCGGAATCTGCAGCCAGGTGGAGCCCCCCATGGAGCAGAAGGCGCCGGGCCGTTTTGCCGCCTGCCACTTCTCGGACCGCGTGGTCACGGAGGTCGGCTGAGGAGACTGTGGGGCGTCAGGGGCTGACGGGTCTCGCGCCCGAGCGCGCCGGTGGGTGCGCTCAGGACCCGGGCAGCCGCANNGCACTCGCGGCTCACGTAGAGGCCCAGCCCGGTCCCGGCGGCTCGTCCCGCCCCGGCCCCCCGGACGAACCGCTCGAAGATCCTCTCCCGATCCCCCTCGGGAACCCCCGGTCCCCGGTCGCCCACCCGGATCTCGACGGCACCCGGGGCGGCGCGGACGGTCACCGCCACCGCCACCGTCGCCGGCGGGTCGGAGTAGATCAGCGCGTTGTTGACAAGGTTGTCCATGATCCTCGCCACCAGGTCGGCGTCCCCCAGAGCCCGCGCTCCGGCCGGGCAGTCGAGGCTCAGGGTCCCGCCGCCCAGGTCGAGGCGCGGGCTCACCCGGTCGCGGACGGCGTCGAGGAGGGCGGCGAGAGCGATCTCCTCTCGGTCGATGCGCAGCTCGTTGGTCTCCAGACGGGCCACGGTGAGCAGCGAGGTGGCCAGCTCCTGAGCCTCGTGAGCCTTGGCGGCGATCACCCGCACCGCTTTGAGCGCCGCCCCTCCGAGCTCTCCGAGGTCGCCTCCGTCGAGCAGCGAGGCGTAACCCTGGATCACCGTGAGCGGCGAGCGCAGCTCGTGGACGGCGATGTCGAGCAGATCCGACCGGGTCCGCTCCATGGCCAGGGCGAGCGCATCCGCGGACGTACCGTCCTCTGCCGCGGGCGAGCCGGGAGCGTGCGCCGTCACCGGGGGATCGGGCTCCCTCCCCAGGGGTTGCCTCCGCGCCGGGATGGGCCGTGAAAGTTGAGCGTCCACAGTCGCAACATCGCCCATTGACACTATCATCATAGAGCGTTGACCGGAGGCGCTCCGGATCCGTGGGGCGCCTGCAGCCAGCTGGCGCGCAACCGCGACCGTCACAGGGAGGCTGACCGATGCCGATTGCCCACAGCACCGCCGAGGCGAGGTGGTCCGGTGACCTGATCGAGGGCGGTGGGACCGTCCGTTCCGGCAGCGGGGCCTTCCCCGAGATGCCCATCTCCTGGAGCCGGCGGACCCAGCGTGAGCAGGGGGCGACCAGCCCAGAGGAGCTGATCGCCGCCGCCCATTCCAGCTGCTTCTGCATGGCCTTCTCCAACGAGCTGGCCAGGGCGGGGCATCCGGCGGAGCGCATCGTCACCGCCGCCAGCGTCGCCTTCGACACCGGCCGGCCCGGCGGCGCCGCCATCACCTCCATCGATCTGGAGGTCCGGGCGCGCGTCCCGGGCATCGACGGCGCGGCGTTCCAGGCGGCGGCGGAGGCGGCCAGGGCGGGCTGCCCGGTGTCCAAGGCGCTCGCCGGGGTTGAGATCCGGCTGCGGGCCTCGCTCGAAACCGGGTAGTCTCACGGGCCGCCTCGGCACCTCGCGCACCGGGCGGGCGCTTGCCCCGCCCAGGAGGATGCCTCCCGCGGTCCGTCCCCCGTGAACGCCAGCGCCAGCGTCCCCGACCCCGCCTCCCCGACGGTCCGCGGCGGCACCGCCCCGCACCTCGTGGGACTCTTCGTCGTCAACGCGGTCTCCCAGTACGCGGGGGCCTCCCTCGCGGTGCGCGCCTTCGGAGCGATGCCGGCGGCGGGTGTCGCCTGGATTCGCGTGCTCACCGGCGCGCTCGTCCTCGGGGCCTGGCGGCGGCCGTGGCGGGAGCTGCGCCGTCAGGAGCGGGACGCACTCTTGCTGGTCGTGGCGTTCGGGATCGCGCTCGCCGCCATGAACCTCACCTTCTATCTCGCCATCGAGCGGCTCCCACTGGGCACGACCGTTGCCATCGAGTTCATCGGCCCGATCCTGGTGGCCGCGATCGCTGTCCGGGGGCTGCGCAACCTGGCCGCGCTGCTGGTGGCCATGGCCGGCGTGGCCATGCTGAGCAGGATCAGCGTGTCGGGCAGCGCGATGGGTGTCGGCCTCGCCCTCGCCGCCGGACTGTTCTGGGCGGTCTACATCGTCCTGGCCCACCAGGTGGCCCGGCGCGGTCTGGGCACCACGGGCCTGGCGGCGGCGATGGCCGTCGGGACGGTGGCGATCGCGCCGCTCGCCGCCGCTCCCGCGGTGGAGAGCGCCGGCCACGGCCTCGTCCTGCTCCTCGCGGTCGGCGCCGGCCTTCTCTCCAGCGTCATCCCCTATGCCCTCGACCAGGTGCTGCTCCGGCGCCTCTCCCGTGGGGCCTTCGCGCTCCTGCTCAGCCTGCTGCCGGCCACGGCCACGGTCATGGGCTTGGTGCTGCTCCGTCAGGTCCCGCAGCCTCTCGAGATCGTGGGCATCGGCCTGGTGGTCGCGGCCGTCCTCCTCCGCACCCCTGAAGTGGCGCCGACCGCCTGACGCCGGCCCCTGCCGATCTAGTCAGCCACCTGGGTGAAGAGGATCGAGAAGCCGCAGCTCTGGCCGGCGTCGGAGGCGTCGGCGTTGAAGTTGGCCCCCCTGGTGATCGTGAAGGTGTAGGTGTCGCTGCCCGCCGGTCCTGGGGCGGTGCCCGGCCAGTTGCTGGCCCCGGCGCTGTCNNTTCAGGGTCCCGGTGCTGGTGATCTTGACCCCGCCCGTGGCCAGGGTGGCCGGGGAGGCGGGGTCGACGCCGGTGACATTGATGATCGCCGCGCAGACGTTGCCGGTCTCGTTGACCAGGGTCGTCGAGGTCACCGAGGTGCAGGTCGCGGATCCCACGGCGTTGCTGTGGGTCACGGTCCCGGCCGCGACGGTGTTGCCGGGGTTCTCCGTGTAGCCCTGCCAGGCCGCCAGGCCACCGAAGCCGACCAGGCCGGTGCCCGCAACCGTCGCCGCGAGGACCAGGGTCACCCGGATGAAGCGGGTGCTCCGGGGCCTCCGCCCGCGCCGTTCCATGATCTTCCCTTTCCAGCCCTTCTCGCCGGGTAGAGCAAATGCACTAGACGTTGCTAGTGAGCCTACCGGAGCGCCTTCACGGGAACCTCAGAGGTTTGGCCACAGCCGCGTAACAGGGGATCGCGGGAGCGCAAACCCAGCGGGGCCGGGAGCAGGGCTCAGACCGTCCCCCGCCTGCTCCGGTCCAGCCACTCGGCCGCCGCCTGGAAGTCGGCGTCCGCCGTCCCATGCCGGAACCGGGGTGCCTCGCCATCGGCCCGGGGATAGGAGCCGCAGAAGCGGACCTCCTCGCAGAAGCGATGCAGGGCGGCCAGGGCGTCGCCGACGCGGGCCTCCTCGATGTGGCCCTCGCAGTCGATCGAGAAGCAGTAGCGGCCCAGGCCGTGGCCGGTCGGGCGCGACTCGATCCGGGTGAGGTTGACCCCCCGGACGGCAAACTCGGTGAGCAGCTCCAGGAGGGCCCCGGGATGGTCGTCGGCGATCAGGGTGACCACGGTCGTCCGGTCGGCGCCGGTCGGCCGAGGCAGCGGACGGGGCAGGACCGCCATCACGAAGCGGGTCACCGCGTGGTGGTGGTCGCCGATGTCCGCGGCCAGCTCGACCAGCCCGTAGCGCCCGGCGTTGGCGGATGCGGCGACGGCGGCGTCGGTGCCGTCGCCGCCCTCCGCCACGGCCGCGGCGGCCTCCGCCGTCGAGGGCGTGGAGCGGACCCTGGCCTCGGGGAGATGGGCCCGGAGCCAGTGCCGGCACTGGGCGGTTGCGTGGGGGTGGGAGGCGACCACCCGGATCGAGCCGAGCTCGGTGCCAGGCCGTGCCAGCAGGGAGAGGCGGACGGGGACCAGCATCTCGCGGGCGATGTGCAGCGGGCTGCCGCTCACAAACTCGTCGAGGGTGCCGCTCACCGACCCCTCCACCGAGTTCTCGAAGGGCACCACCGCCCCTCCCACCGACCCGTCCCGGACGGCGGCGAAGGCGTCGGCGACCGTCTCCACCGGGACCAGGTCCACGTCCCCGCTCTCCGGGAGACTGCGCACCGCGGTCTCGGCGAAGGTGCCCTCCGGGCCGAGGTAGGCGTAGCGGGGCCGCACCGCTTACGGGCCTGCCGTGCCGGCGCTGGAATGGGTGCCCACCGCCACCACTCCGATGATGAAAAGGAGGAGCAGGGCCAGCCCGACATAGCCGAGGACCAGCCCGGCGATGGCCAGACCCCGGCCTCCCTGGTGGCTGTGGCGGATCTGGGAGAGGGCGATGTGGCCAAAGATGACGGCCAGGATCGACCCCACCCAGTACAGCCAGAGGATGCCGAGCACGAGCGCGGCGATCGCCAGGCCGTTGGTACCCGGGGCCGCGTACGCCGGATAGGGGTATGGGGGCGGATAGGGCGGGGGGTACTGCCCCGGTGGGGGGTAGGGTCCCGGCCAGGGGGCCTGAGCGGCATTTGGCGGGTACGGGTAGGGGGGCGGTGAGCCCGCCGGGGGCCACGTGTAGCCCGGCGTGGGATCTCCCCCCTGGGGCGGGGGCGGTGGCCAGGCGCTGGACACGGTGGCGTCTCCTCGGGCCGGGCCGGCGGCGACGCCCGCCCCGGCCGCCCGGGCGTCCGCCCGGCCGGAGCCGAGCCGACACAGAGGTTACCCGGATCCGGGTGGGCCTGTCTAACGCTTGACGAAGATCACCGCGAAGCCATCGTCGTAGACCTGCTTCCACTGGGGGTCCACGCCCAGCGCCATGCCGAGCGCCGAGTCGGTGCGCTCGACGACGTAGTTGACGCCATGCTCGTTGAGGATGGTCTGCCAGTCGGGCTCGGCGTTCTCGACGTCGCTGACCTCTTGCATCAGCTGGTTGCCCAGCTCGGTCGCCTCACCGTAGATGAAGACGAGGCGGTCAGGGTAGAAACGGTAGATGAGGTACCCGCCCCAGTCGTACGCGTTGAACATCCGGGTCCCGACGGTCGGGTGGGCCTCCAGCCAGTTGGCGGCTCCGACCGGGAAGTTGGCATCGGTGCTCGCCGTCTGGCTGCTCAGCGTGTGGGCCGCGATGCCGACCGCCCCCACGGTGACGATCAGTGCACCGGCCGAGACGAGGATGAGGAGGNNGCGTCCCATAGCCGGGGCCGGCGGAAGGCCATGGCAAAGACCACGAGGAGGAGGAGCAGCTCGAGGCCCACCTCACCGAGGGAGTGGAAGCTCGGCGAGTGCCACTCGGCGATGAAGGTCTGCTGGACGGCGCTGGTCTGGGTCTGGATGGCGGCCAGGTAGGCGTGGTAGGTGATCGGGTTGAACAGGCCCGCCACCGCGCAGGCGGCCAGCACCGCCCAGAGCCGGAGNNGATCGGCGGCGGTGGGCACCGTCCTCCGGTGAGACGAGCCAGAGCACGGCCTCGGTGAACGCGGCGAGCCCCACCACGGCCAGGCCGTAGACGAAGCCGCCGTGGAGATTGGCCCAGACAACCATCACCAGGGGCAGGAGGTAGACCACGCGGCTGCGGTCCCGGAGGAAGGACTCGACCCAGTAGAGGGTCAGGCAGGTCAGGGCGAAGCTGACCATCTGCGACCGGGGGCCCCAGACCTCGACGCCGGCAGCAGCCGCCACCGCGATGCAGGCGCCCGCGATCAGGGCGGGCACGCGCTCGAGCGCGATGCGCCGCCAGATGAACCAGAAGCCCACCCAGGTGACGGCGACGTACGCGAGGCTGAAGGCGAGGAACCCCCCGGCCCGGAAGATCAGGTCGCCGAGCACCTCGGTGCCCCATTCCTGGTCCGCCCAGACCCGGGTGTAGGCCGTGTAGGTGAAGAACTCGTTGTTCGGGAACGCGCCGTGGCCGATGATCCAGCTGCCCGTCTCCATGTGCCACCAGAAGTCCGGGTCGCCGACCCGGCGGCAGATGACGACGAGCGTCGCGATCAGAGCGGCGCCCACGATCAGCCCGCCGAGGCCGGGGTGGGGCAGGCGGGCGCGGGCCTGCGGGGTAGCGGAGGGCGGAGAATGCTCTGGCGCGACGGCCACAGGGTGGCACGATGACACATCGGCCGCCCGTTAACGCGCGCGAAAGGTTGGCGGGGGACGATAGATTGGGGGTCCCCGGACGCGGGGACGGAGCAGGCTGGCCGCGACGGCCGCCGAGACGGAGGACGGCAGTGGTGGCGGCGGCGGGGGGACGATGTCGTGCGGCGGCGGGCCACCTCTCCACCTACCGGCTCCGCCGCCGCGTCTGGCTGATCGGGCCCCTCGCCCTCTACAGCCTGCTCCGCATCCCGTCCTTCCTCGAGCCCCACTGGTACACCGACGAGGCCGGCTACGCCACCACCGCCCGAGCCCTTCTCCAGGGCAAGGTCCTCTACTCCCAGATCTGGACCAACAAGCCACCTCTTCAGATCTGGACGGTCGCCGCCGTGATCCGCTTCCTGGGCACGAGCGAGGTGGCCCTCCACGCCGTCACCTTCCTGACCGGGCTGCTCACCCTGCTCGCCATCGCCTACGCGGCCAACCGCCTCCTCGGCCGCCGCCGCACCGTGGTCGCCCTGATCCTCGCCGCGATCATGCTGGGCACCCCCCTCCTCGACGCCGAGCTGATCCTCCCCGAGAGCTTCCTCATCGCCCCCATGGCGTGGGCCGGGGCGCTCCTGCTCACCCGGGTCGCCGCTCCTGACACGCGTCGCTGGCCCCTGTGGCCGGTGGCGGTGGGCGCGCTGGCGGCGATCGGCATCGCCTACCAGCAGACGGCACTGGCGGACACCTGCGCCTTTGCCCTGATCCTGGCGACAGCGGGCCGGGCGAGCTGGCGACGCGTGGCGGTGTACGCGGGCACCCTGGCCGGCCTGACCGGGGCGTGGCTGATCCCGGCCGTCGTGACCGCGGGGGCAGGCAAGGTCGCCTACGCCCTGGTCGGCTTCTGGGTCCAGTTCGCCCAGGGTCAGGGGAACCTGCAGATCCCGATGGTGATCCGGGCGATCGTTGCGCTGGTCGTGCTGACCCTGGTGGTGTCCGGCGCCTGGCTGCACCGCCGGGACCGGGACATCTCCTGGGCACTCTGGGTCTGGGCCGCTGTGGCCCTCCTCGTCCCGACGGTGGCCGGGCAGCCGTATCCCCACTACCTGCTGCCCTCCCTGGTCCCGACCGCACTTGCCCTCAGCAGCCTGGGGCTGCGGCTCCCGGCCGTGGCGCCGAGCCAGCGGCGCCTGGCCGGCGCCGGGCTCATCGTGGCCACCGGCCTCGCCCTGGTGGGTGCGGCGCCGACCGGGCTGGACTGGCCCCCGGCTTTGGCGGTCGGCAATCACAGCTTCGCCACCTACTACTTCGGGGCCATCTCGACACTCACCCGAGGTCAGTCGCTGTCGACGTACCAGGACCAGTTCGACTACCGGGTGTCCGAGGACAGCGAGGTGGCGGTGTGGATCAGCGCCCACGGACTCGAGGGCAGCTCTGCGGTGGTCTGGTCGTCGGAGGTCTGGCTCTATGACCTGGACGACCTCCAGCTTGTCCTGCCGACGCCGCCCATCTACAACGACGAGCATCTCCTCGGCTATGACGGGCCGGTGGCCCAGCGGGTCGCTGACCTGGAGCCCGCGCTCGTGATCACGGACGGGGAGAGCCTGACCTCCTGGCCGGAGATCAGCCCCGTACTGGCCACCGGATACGAGCAGGTCGACGAGTCGGGCTCGGAGATCGTCTGGCTGCGCGACGACCTGGTCGCCTCGGTGATGGGCCCCACCGGGCTCGGCTAACCACCGGCCCGAACCGCGCCGCGCGGGCATCGCCCGCAACCGGCGCGCCCGGCACCCGGAGGCTGATGGGTCCACCACCCGCCCACCGTGCCATCATCGCGCCGGTGAGCACCAGAGGTGGGCGCCTGCCGCAGCAGCCCGGCGGCAGTGAGCCGGATTCGGGGCCGCCCCAGACTCCCTTCGACGCGGCCGTCTTCGATCGCCGGCTTCCCGGCATCGTGGCCTGGCTGCGTCCGTGGGCCGTGCCGATCAGCGTGCTGGTCATCGCGGCGGCCACGCTCTACGTGATGCGCTCTGGCGCGGCGCGGTTCAGCTGGGCGGACTTCCGCACCTTCTACCAGGCGGGCCTCGACGTCCGGTCCGGCGCCAACCCCTACCTCGGGGCGATGAGCTTCATCCACGCCTACACCCCGGCCGGCAATGGCACCTACTGGACCACTCAGGTCTACGTCTACGCGCCCTTCTTCGCCTACCTCATGGTGCCCCTCACCCTCCTTCCTCACTGGGGCGCGCTGACCACCTGGGACCTGCTCAACGTCGCCTTCGTGGTGTTCGCCGTCTATGCCGCTCTTCGCGCCGCCGGGCTCCGCCCGAGTGCGACGATGGTGCTGCTCCTGGCCGCGGCCTCCGCGGTCACCCTTCCGGTCCATCGGGAGTGGGATCTCGGCCAGAGCGACCTCCTGGTGATGGCCCTGATCTGCGCAGCGCTCTGGGCGCGAACGGCGGGCCGGGCGGGACTTGCCGGCCTGCTCCTCGGCGCCGGCTGTGCCGTCAAGCCGGAGCTGCTCCTGCTCGCCCTCGTCCTCCTCTGGCGGCGCGACTTCCGGTTCGCGATCGCCGCCGCCGTGGCGACCGCGATCCTCGGGCTCGCGCCCTTTCTCCTCCTCGGTCAGCGGGCGTGGTCGGACTTCTGGACCGCCTGGGGGTTCTGGGCCAATCAGTACCTGCCCTTCCTCCACAACGAGTCCCCCAAGGGGGTGCTGGCCCGTCTCTTCACGGTCAACCCGGCGGCCCACCCGCTGACCGTCGCCCCCGGGGCCGTGACCGTCCTCTGGCTCGTGCTCGCGGTGGTCGTCCTCGTCCTGACCGTCGCGGTCACGTCGACCCGGCCGCTCCGTGGCGACGCGCTCTCCCTCCTCGAGGTGGGCCTTGCGATCGAGGCCATCATGCTGGTCAGCCCGCTCACCGAGCGTCCCTACTTCCTCTTCCTGCTCATCCCGCTGATCGGCCTCTTCTGCTGGGTGCGCGAGGTCGGGGTGGCGGGGCTCTTCGAGCGCAGGGCCACCGTGGCGGCGGTGCTCTTCTGGCTGCTCCTGGCGGGACCGGCCGAGGTGGCTGAGTACGTCGTCGACACCGGGGTCACCGTCCAGTCGCACGCGGCTCCCCTCTTCACGCTGCTCGCCCCGGCGTACATGTGGGTGACGGTCGCGGCCTTCGTCTTCCAGCTTCTGGTCGTCGCCCACCTTCGCGGCCTGCGTCTCGTTCCCGCTGTCGGCGCCACCCTGCGCGGTGCCCCCGCGCTGCTGCTGGCGTGGCTCGGGGATGCGGGATCGGCGCTCGGCCTCGTCCGTGAGAGCGACTCACCCGCGGCGTAAGGGAGAGGGAGGGGTGAAGGGCCTACGCCAGCCCCGCCATCAGCGCATCCCACTGTTCGCGGGACGGCCGCAGCTCCTCGATCGGTAGCTGGGCCAGGGGGCGTGTGGGCAGCCCCTCGCGGGTGCAGAGGTCGTCCGCCTCGGGGCTGACGTAGAGCAGGCCGGTGACGATCTCGCCGCTCTGCCGGGCCTCGAAGAGCAGGCGCATCGCCGCCATCCGGTCGCGGGCATCGTGCTCGGGGCCGATCTTGCGCAGCAGGATGTGGGAGCTGTCGTGCAGCTCGACGTCCTGGACGGTTCCCGGCTCGTAGTCGACCGTGATCTCCCCCTGGGGGGCGATGTAGTCGGGGGTGTTGACCGGGGCGTCGTGGTCCTTGACGTAGGCGTAGCTCTTGGTGCTGCCCTCGTGGTCGTTGAAGGTGACACAGGGGCTGATGACGTCGATGACCGCCGTGCCGCGGTGGGCGAGGGCGGCCTGGAGCAGCGGGACGAGCTGCTTGCCGTCGCCGCTGAAGCTGCGGGCCACGAAACTCGCCCCCAGCTCGATGGCCAGGGCGGAGATGTCGATCTGCTCGTACCGGTTGGCCGGTCCCCGCTTGGGGCGGGATCCGAGGTCGGCGGTGGCCGAGGACTGGCCCTTGGTGAGGCCGTAGACGCCGTTGTTCTCGATGACGTAGGTCATGTCGAGATTGCGCCGGATCATATGGCAGTACTGGCCGAGCCCAATGGACGCGGTGTCGCCGTCCCCGCTGACGCCGAACACCACCAGGTCGCGGTTGGCGAGCTTGGCTCCGGTGGCGAGCGACGGCATCCGGCCATGCGCACCGTTGAAGCCGTGGGCGTGCTCCACGAAGTAGGCGGCGGCCTTGGAGGAGCAGCCGATCCCGCTCATCTTGGCCAGCAGATGGGGTTCGATGGCGCTGTCGTAGAGCGCCTTGACGATGTGGTTGGTGATCGAGTTGTGCCCGCAGCCTGCGCAGAGGGTGGTGTGCGCGCCCTTGTAGTCATCTCGGTTGAGCCCCAGGCGGTTCAGCTTCTCGATGGCGACTTCCATGGCCCTCTCCTCAGCCGACCGGCCCGCGCCGGCTCGTGACGCCCTGGTGATCGGCGGGCTCCCGCTGCGCCAGCTCACCGGCCAGCACCGGGTCGCTGATGGCCTCGGCATCGATGGGGACGCCGTTGAAGTGGCGGATGCTCCGGAGCCGGTCGGCCAGCTCCCCGGGGAGCTCCTGGCGGAGCAGGGCCTCCATCTGGCCGTCGCGGTTCTGCTCGGTCACGTAGACGCGGTCGTGGCGGGCGATGAACTCGGCCACCCCCGGATGCAGGGGCAGTCCGCGGATCCGCAGGTAGTCCGTCTCCACCCCGCGATCGGCGAGCTGGTGCCGGGCCTCGACCACCGCGTGGTGGGTGGAGCCGTAGGCGCAGATCGCCACCCGGGTGCCGGCTTCCTCGACGAGCGGAGCCGGCAGCAGGGTCCGCGCCCCCTCGATCTTGCGGCGGAGCCGGTCCATGTTGGCCTGGTAGACGTCGGGGTCCTCCGTGTACAGGGCGTGCTCGTCGTGGCCCGATCCGCGGGTGAAGTAGGCCGCCCGTGGGTTGGCGGTGCCGGGGAGGGTCCGGTAGGGGATGCCGTCGCCGTCGACGTCGCGGTAGCGGGCCCAGTCGGTGACCTGCTCCAGGGCCTTCGCGTCGAGGACCTTGCCCCGGTCGATCGCGCTCTCCGTGTAGGGGAGCGGCTCCGTCCTCCAGAGGTTCATGCCGAGGTCCAGGTCGCTCAGGACAAAGACGGGGGTCTGCAGCCGGTCGGCGACGTCGAAGGCCCGCTGCGCGTCCTCGTAGACCTCGATGACCGTCCCGGGCAGGAGCACCGGGTGCCGGGTGTCGCCGTGGGAGAGGGTGTGGACGAAGCCCAGATCTCCCTGCATGGTCCGGGTCGGCAGACCGGTGGAGGGCCCGGCCCGCTGGATGTCGAAGATGACCGCGGGGATCTCGGCGTAGTAGCCGAGGCCGGTGAGCTCCGCCATCAGCGAGATCCCCGGTCCCGAGGTCGCGGTCATGGCCCGGGCGCCCGCCCACTCCGCACCCAGCACGATCCCGATGGCGGCCAGCTCGTCCTCCGCCTGGATGGCGGCGAACCGCCGCTCACCCGTCGCCACGTCCACCCGGGAGCGCTCCGCGTAGTCGATGAACGCCTCGCAGAGGGACGACGACGGGGTGATCGGGTACCAGGCGAGCACCGTGCAGCCGGCCATCAGGCTGCCCAGCGCGGCGGCGCGATTGCCGTCCAGGAGCACGGTTCCGCGGGTGCCGTCCATCGGCGCCACCCGGAAGGGATCGGTCTTGACCAGGTTCTCCCGCGTGTAGTCCACGCCGATTTGGACGGCGGCGAGATTGAGGTCGGCGGCCTTGGGCTTGGTCCGGAACTGGTCCCGGACCCCCTGCTCGACGGCGGCCGGGTCGAGGCCGATCAGCTCGGCCAGCACGCCGACATAGATCATGTTCTGCAGGTACTTGCGGAGGTCAGGCTTGGCCTCCAGCTTCTCGCGGGCGAGTCGGGCGAAGGGCACCGGGTACCAGGAGACGTCGTCGCGGTCGGCGGCGCTGAAGCGGGGGAGGGCCGCCTCGTGGATCACGGCCCCGCCGGACCGGACGTTGGCCGCGTCGCGCTCCCAGGTCGCCGGGTTCATGGCGATCAGGATGTCGACGGTCCGCTTCCGCGCCTGGTACCCCTGCGGCGTGACCCGGATGTCGTACCAGGTCGGCTCCCCCTCGATATTGGAGGGGAAGACGTTCTTCGCCGCCACCGGGATGCCCATATGGAAGAGGGCCTTGGTGATGACGAGGTTGGAGGACTGCGATCCCGACCCGTTGACGGTCGCCGCCTGGACGCAGAAGTCGTTGAGGACGTCTCCGGTCATGGGCTCTCCGGATCTCCGTGCCGATCAGCGCAGGGGCATTCGCCGAACCTGCGAACACATGTGCACACCTCTATGATAGCCATCAAAAGTTTGGCGGCAACACAAACATCCGTGCCCGGCCCCCGAGGGGACCCGCGCCCGGCGTCACTTCCGTCGCATGGAGGGCCCCCGGTGACCTACGTCCCTGCTCCCGACCGCTACCAGTCGATGTCCTACCGCCGCTCGGGGCGGAGCGGGCTCCGGCTGCCGCTCATCTCCCTCGGCCTCTGGCAGAATTTCGGCGCCGAGCGGCCGCTGAGTGAAAGCCGCAGCGTCGTGCTGCGCGCCTTCGACCTCGGGATCACCCACTTCGACCTCGCCAACAACTACGGACCGCCCTACGGCTCCGCCGAGGAGACCCTCGGGCGCATCCTCGCCACCGACCTCCGTCCCCACCGCGACGAGCTGGTGATCTCCACCAAAGCCGGATACGACATGTGGGCCGGCCCTTACGGGGAATGGGGTTCGCGCAAGCACCTTCTGGCCAGCCTTGACCAGAGCCTGAAGCGGATGGGGGTCGACCACGTCGACATCTTCTACTCGCATCGCTTCGACCCCGAGACCCCGCTGGAGGAGACGCTCGGCGCCCTCGACACCGCGGTGCGCCAGGGCAAGGCACTCTACGCGGGCATCTCCTCGTACTCGGCCAAGAGCACTGAGGCGGCCGCCGAGATCATGGCCGGGCTGGGTACTCCGATCCTCATCCACCAGCCCTCCTACTCCATGCTCAACCGCTGGATCGAGGGCGGACTCCTCGACGTCCTGGGCGACAGGGGGATCGGCTGCATCGTCTTCTCCCCGCTCGCCCAGGGGTTGCTGAGCGGCAAGTACCTGGAGGGCATCCCCGAGGGATCGCGCGCCCGCCGCCAGGGTTCCCTCACCCCGGAGATGCTGGCCGAGGCGACGCTCGCCAAGATCCGCGGGCTCCACCAGCTGGCCGCGGGGCGTGGGCAGTCACTCGCCCAGATGG
>PLAX01000069.1 GCA_003135255.1 Candidatus Dormiibacterota bacterium
CGAGACCCGGAGGCCGTCGACGCGCAGCTCGGCGGTGAGCGACGTGCCCTCGTCGGTCGCGGCCACCACCGGGGCCTCCTCGGCGATCTCAGACATGGGCCACCTCCTGAGCCACGCGCCGCCCGATTCCTCCGGCGAGGAGGGGCAGCGGGGCGAAGNNGCAGGTGCCCTGGACGTAGTCGTGGGAGACGCACTCCACCGGGGCCACCTCCCCCTCCACCACCTGGACCACGTCGAGCACCGAGATCGAATCGGGGCGCCGGGTGAGGCGGTAGCCGCCGCGGACGCCGCGGGTGGAGTCGACGAGGCCGCCCCGTCGGAGCTGGGCGGCCAACTGCTCGAGGTAGGAGAGGGGCAGGTGCTCGGTGCGAGAGACCTCGCCGAGGCTCATCGGCCCCTGCCCGTAGGCCCTGGCGAACTCGATCATCATCCGCAGGCCGTAGTGAGCCTTGGAGCTCACCCGCATGCTGAACGAGGCCGACGTCGAAATCCCGACCGTCATACCGGGAATTGTACGCGCCCGGGGCGGCCCGCCGCCCCGCACGGGGTCGAGAACACGATATCATCAGATATCAGAGGAGATGAGCAAATGGCGGACGTGCTCGTGCGGGATGTTCCCGATGACGTGTTGGCGGCGTTGGACGCGCGGGCAGGCCGTGTGGGGCTCTCGCGCAGCGAGTACCTGCGCCGCCGCCTGACCCAGGAGGCAGCCACCACCGCCTCGCACGTCGGCCTTGATGATCTCAGCCGCTTTGGCGAGATCTTCTCCGACCTGGCGAACCCGGACGTCATGGCACAGGCGTGGCGGTAACCGCCTGGCTGATCGACAAGTCGGCGCTCGTCCGCCTCGCTGCGAGCCCGGACGCCCTTGAGTGGGCTGCGCGGATCGAACGGGGCCTGGTGCGAATCACCACCGTGACCCGTCTCGAGGTCGGTTACTCGGCACGATCAGGAGCGGACCTGCGCTCCGGTCTGGCTGCATCGCCGCTCTCAGCGATGCCCGTCGAGTACCTCACGCCGGCCATGGAAGAGCGGGCGATGGAGGTGCTGACCCTGCTCGCCGATCGTGGCCAGCATCGGGGCCCTTCCGTACCGGACCTGATCGTCGGCGCGGCGGCGGAGCTCGGCGGCCTCACCGTCCTGCATCTCGACAAGGACTTCGACCTGATCGCCGAGGTCACCGGGCAGCCCATGGAGCGCTTGACGATTACCGGATAGGGGCGGCGATCCCTCCACCACCGCGCACCCTGGCCACCGCCACCTGGACCCGCTCGGCAGCCGCCTGGACGTCGGCGCCGGTCGTGGATCGCCCCAGGCTGAGGCGCAGCGCGGAGCCCGCGAGATCGCCGAAACCCATGGCGGCGAGGACGTGGGAGGGGACCGGCGCCCCGCTGGAGCAGGCGCTCCCGGCCGATGCGCAGACCCCCAGCTCGTCGAGGACGGCGAGGAGCAGCTCGCTCCGGCACCCCCGGACCACGAAGCTGCAGAGGCCGGGGAGCCGGACTGCCGGATCGCCGGTGGCCTCCAGGCCGGGGACGCTCTCGGTCAGTAGGTCGGTCAGCCAACCAGCTAGACGGGAGAGCTCCGCGGCGTCCGTCTCCTGGCGGCGCCTCGCAAGCTCGGCGGCCGCGCCGAAGCCCACGACGCCGGCAACGTTCTCGGTGCCGGACCGGCGCTCACGCTCCTGACCGCCGCCGGTGATCTGGGCGGCGGGGAAGACACCGTGCCCGGCCACCAGCGCGCCCACCCCCTGGGGCCCGTACGCCTTGTGCGCGCTGAGGCTGAGAAGGTCCACCCCCAGAGTGCCGAGGCCGAGGGGGAGCCGGCCCAGGGCCTGGACCGCGTCGGTGTGCACCAGGGATCGCGGGTTGCGGGCACGGACGGAGGCGGCGATGGCCGGGACGTCCTGGACCGTCCCCACCTCGTTGTTGGCGAGCATCACCGAGACGAGCACGGTGTCGGGTCGGACGGCTGAGGCCACCGCGGCGGGGTCGATGCGTCCCTGCCGATCGCAGTCGACGACCGTGAGGTCCGCCCGCCCCGCTTCCGCCAGCTCCCGGGCGGTGGCGAGGACCGCCTCGTGCTCGATGGCGCTGACCACCAGGTGGCGGCCACGCTCCGCCCCCCATCGCTCCAGCACCCCGCGGAGGGCGAGGTTGTCGGCCTCCGTCCCGCCCGAAGTGAAGACCACCTCCCGGGACGCGCAGCCGGCGGCGGCGGCGACCCGGTCCCGGGCGTCGTCCACCGCGGCGCGGGCCCGCCGGCCGTACCCGTGGGCGGAGGAGGGGTTGCCGAACAGCTCCCCCAGCCAGGGCAGGATCGCCGCGCGCACCTCGGGGTCGAGGGGGGTGGTCGCGGCGTGGTCGAGGTAGATGGCGCTCACTGCGTCCTCAGGGTGGCGAGAGGCCGGCGAGCAGGTTGCCGGGCCACACCATGATNNCGCTCCCGTCGAGGAGGACGAATGTGGCCCGTGCATCCTCGGGGTCGTACCAGGCCACCGTGGTGTGCCAGAGGAACGGCGTCAGCGCCCCGGAGGCCGTGCTGACCGCCCGGACCGTGATCGCATCGTGGGTGCTCACCGTCACCACGTTGGCGTACCAGTAGGTGCCCAGGCCGTGGGTCGCTCCGTGCGCCGACAGCCAGCTGGTCACCGCCGTGAACGGTGCCGGCGCCGGCTGAGCGGTGACTGCGGCGGCGGCGAAGACGCCGGCGTAGGCGGCGCCGAGGGCCAAGCCTCCGCGCCAGAGGCGAGGGCGCACCGCCATCAGCCGCGGCACCCCCTCGCGCCCGGCCAGCACTGCCCCGAAGCCGAGGAAGGGGAGGAGGTAGCGGGCCGAGGTGAGATCCGTGGCCTGCTGACCGACGATGTAGGCGGCCGCGTCGGCGAGCATGCCGAGGGCGAGGATCCGGGACACCAGGTCGAGTG
>PLAX01000146.1 GCA_003135255.1 Candidatus Dormiibacterota bacterium
GGTCATTGCCGAATATCTCTTTTCTTGTTTAACCCGCATCCGCTCGGCTCGCCCGGGGGCGGTGGCCCGCGCTCCCCTGGGGGCGCGACGCCCGGCGGTCGCTGGTACCATTCGAACGTTCCGCGCCGAGGTGGTGGAATAGGTAGACACGCTAGCTTGAGGGGCTAGTGAGCGCAAGCTCGTAGGGGTTCGAGTCCCCTCCTCGGCACCATCGCGGGACCTCGCTCCGCCGCTCCGGCAGGGAAGGGCGACGCGAGGGCTTCGCGGCCGGCACCGGCCCGTCGCACGGGTCCGCCCCGGTCGTGGTCGGCAGCGGCCGGTCAGCCCGCCGCCGCCCGGGGTCGTGGGAGCGCGGGGATGCCGGCCGCACCGCGGGTGGCATAGTGGGGACCATGACCACGCAGCCAAAGCCTGTCCCGATCGATCCCATCGCGGGGATCATCCGGGAGCTGCTCGCCGAGTTGGGCGAGGACCCGGACCGCGAGGCGCTGCTGCGCACTCCGGCGCGGGTGGCCGAGAGCCTCCGCTTTCTCACCCAGGGGTACGGCGTCGATGTCCGGGACGTCATCCGCGATGCCGTCTACGCCGAGCCCTACGAGGAGATGGTGCTGGTTCGCGACGTCGAGGTCTACAGCCTCTGCGAGCACCACCTGCTCCCCTTCTACGGCCGGGCCCACATCGCCTACATGCCGCGCGGCCGCATCGTCGGCCTGAGCAAGCTGCCCCGCGTGGTCGACGTCTTCGCCCGCCGCCTCCAGGTCCAGGAGCGGCTCACCACCCAGATCGCCGAGGCGCTCGACGAGGCGCTCCATCCCTACGGCGTCGCGGTGGTGATCGAGGCCTTTCACCTCTGCATGATGATGAGGGGCGTTCAGAAGCAGAACAGCCAGACGGTGACCTCGGCGCTCACCGGCGTCTTCCGGAGCGATCCCAAGACCCGGTCCGAGTTCCTGGAGCTGATCGGCCGCCGTCCGAGCTGACCTCTGATGACCGCAAGGGTGCCGACCCCGACCGGCAGGACCGGCCAACCTGACCACGACCCGCGCGGTCGCATCCCGGCGCTCAGCGCGCTGGACGACGACCAGCTCACTGAACTGGTCGCCACGGTGGGCGAGCCCCCCTGGAGGGCACGCCAGCTCCGCCAGGCGGCCTGGCAGCCCTTCGTGGCGTCCCTCGACGGCATTCGGCAGCTCCCCGCGGGGCTGCGCGACGGTCTCGCCACGCGCCTGCGCTTCACCACGGCGACCATCGCCTCCGAGCGGCTCGCGGACCACGGCACCACCATCAAGCTGCTCTGCGCTCTGGACGACTCGCAGACCGTCGAGACGGTTGCCATGGAGAGCCCTCCTCGAGGCACCAGCTCTCGCCGTGCGACCGTCTGCGTCAGCACCCAGGTCGGCTGCGCGATCGGCTGCCCCTTCTGNNGTGCGTCTCGCCGGGCAGGCCCTGCACCGCCACGGGCTGGGCCCGGTCACCCACGTCGTCTACATGGGCATGGGGGAGCCCCTCGCCGCCTACGACACCACCGTGGCGTCGCTGAGAGCCCTGGCTGAGCATGGCGGGATCAGCCCGCGCCGCATGACCGTCTCCACCAGCGGGGTGGTCCCCGGGATCCGGCGGATCGCGGCGGAAGGGCTGCCGGTCACCCTGGCGATCTCGCTGCACGCCGCCACCGACGAGCTGCGCGACCGGCTGGTGCCGGTCAACCGAGCCCATCCACTGGATGCGCTGGTCGCCGCCGCCGGCGCCTACGGACGGGTCACCGGACGGCGGCTCAGCCTGGAGTGGTGCCTGATCGGAGGTGTCAATGACGGCCTCGACCAGGCCGCCGGGCTGGTGCGGATCGCCCGGCGCCTCCGCGCCCACGTCAACGTGATCCCCATGAACCGCATCCAGGGGAGCCCCTGGGGACCTCCGCCCGCCGACGTGAGCCGGGCCTTCCTGCGCCACCTCTCCCAGGCGGGGCTGACCGTCACGGTGCGCGACACCCGGGGAGGCGAGGCGGATGCGGCCTGCGGCCAGCTCCGCGCCTCACTGGAGCCGCGGCGTCAGCTGCGACCCGATGGCACGCTGGGTCCGCAGCGCTCAGGACGANNCGGTGCGAATGCAGCGGGTGCAGAGGGTCGTCTTGACCCACGCTTTGCCGGTCAGCACCCGGGTCGACTTCAGGTTGGGCATGAACCGGCGGCGGGTGTGGACCTTGGAATGGCTGACATTGTTGCCGGCCATCGGGCCCTTGCCGCAGCGNNGCATACTTAGCGATCCGTGCACGGGCATGGCAAGCCAGGCATCGGATCTCGGCGAGAATAGCACAGAGACGGTGCCGCATCTGGTGGGAGAGACGTGACGAGCAGGCAGCGGACGGCTGGGCCCCTGAGCCACACCGCGGGGCTGGGCCGCATCGAGGTCTCACCGCGGGTGGTGGCCTCGATCGTCGGCCATGCGGCCAACGAGTGCTACGGCGTGGTGGGCATGGCCGCCCGGGGCCTGCGCGACGGGATCGCCGAGCGGCTCAATCGGGAGACCGTCCACCGCGGCGTCGAGGTCGAGGTCCGGGACGGCGGCCTGGTCATCGAGCTCTACATCATCGCCCAGTACGGGACCCGCATCAGCGAGGTCGCCCACAACCTGATGAGCGCGGTCAAGTACGAGGTCGAGAGGACCCTCGGCCTGGACGTCATCGCTGTCAACGTCAACGTTCAGGGGATCCACCTGGAAGAGGGCGATGACCGGCGCTGAGGGTGCGGAGGCCGCCAACTCGCGCGAGCCGCTTCGGGAGATCGACGGGGCCACCCTCCTCGCGGGACTGCGCAGCTCGCTGGCGTGGCTCCAGGCCAACCAGGAGCAGGTGAACGAGCTCAACGTCTTCCCCGTCCCCGATGGCGACACCGGCTCCAACATGTACCTGACCATGCGCTCGGCGGTCGAGGACGCCCAGGCGGCCCCGATCCTCTCCTCCGCCGCGTCGGTGATGCGGGCCGCCGCCCACGGCTCCCTGATGGGCGCTCGCGGCAACAGCGGGGTCATCCTCTCGCAGATCTTCCGGGGCTTTGCCCAGGGGGTCGGCGACCGGGAGAAGCTGGACGCCCCGGGCGTCGCCGCCTGCCTCAGCGAGAGCGCCCGGGTCGCCTACAAGGCGGTGATGAAGCCGACCGAGGGGACCATCCTCACCGTGATCCGCGAGGCCGCCGACGCCTGCCAGCGGGCCGCGGCGGGCACCTTCGACATCCGCGTCATCCTCGACGAGACGGTCCGGGAGGCCCACGCGGCCGTGGAGCGGACCATCGACCAGCTCGCCGTCCTCCGCGAGGCCGGCGTGGTGGACGCCGGCGGCTTTGGCCTGGCGGTGATCCTCGAGGGCCTGACCCGCTCCGTCGAGGAGCGGGACGGGACCGCCCTCCGGCCCCGGCTGGTGGGGGAGAGGCGCAGCGGGGAGCCGAGGGTGCGCCGGCCCGAGGAGCCCAGCGTGGTGCCCGACGACGAGGGTGCTCCGCTTCCGGGCGGGAAGGCAGCCGCCGCTCCACGGACCGCGACCGGGCGCCGCCGTGGCGCGGCGTCCGTGGCCCGGCGGGAGGGGGGCTGGGGCTACTGCACCGAGTTCATGATCAGCGGCCCGGGGCTGGACGTCGACGCCATCCGGGCCGAGCTGGGGGGGCTGGGGGAGTCCAGCCTGGTGGTGGGCGACCAGGACCTGGTCCGGG
>PLAX01000190.1:0-264 GCA_003135255.1 Candidatus Dormiibacterota bacterium
GCGAAGGGCGCAGGGGACGCGGGGGGCGCCGGCGGCACGAACGGTGCCGGGGACACGGGGGGCGGGGGGGACACCGCGACCGCCGGCCGGGCGGGCGGCGCGGGTGCGGCAGACGCCGGGGGCGGTGCGATCGGCGGCGGGGTGGCAGGACCCCAGGGCGGCGACGGAGCGGCCAAGGGAAGGAAGCCCGCCGGCCCCTGGGAGGTGGGCTGGACAGGCGGCGGCTGGGATTGGACAAGCGACGGCTGGGATTGGCCAAGCGGG
>PLAX01000190.1:269-4333 GCA_003135255.1 Candidatus Dormiibacterota bacterium
GGGGTTGGCCGAGCGGCGCCGTGATCGTGCCCAGCGACGGGAGGGGCTGGGCCGGTGGCGACCCGCCCGGCAACGCTGCGACTGTTCGAGGTGCCCAACCCGGCGCCTCCGGGGGTATCCCGGCGGGTGGACCTCCGGCTCCTGGGACCGGGGGNNGGAGCGCTGCCCTCCGTCGCCGGCTCTCCAGCCACCGGAGGAGACGCGGCTGGGACGGGGTGGGTCACCCCGCCGCGGTAGCCCACCCGCTCGCGCGTTCCCCAGGTGGGAAGCCCCAGGGCGGAGGGATCGGTGACGACGGCGCCCGCCGCGGGTGCCGCCTGGTCCGTCAGGCCCGGACCGGGAGGGGCGAGGTCGGCCGGTGGCGGGGGCGCCATCCGCGCGTGCAGAGGACCCGATGGGGCCAGAGCCGCCGCCCTGTCGTCGGCCAGGATGTGGCGCATCTCGGTCCGGGTGGGCGCATCCAGCGGGGTGCCGGTCGGGTACCCCGACACCTCCGGGACGGGCGGTGCGTAGTCGGCTCCCGGGGAGGCGGCGTAAGGGTCCGCGCCGGACTGAGCGGAGCCCGGGGAGGCGGGGTCACCGGCCGCTGCGGCGGGGTCCGCGACGGGGTGGCCGGTCCCCGGGTGGATCAGGGGGACCTTGCAGTTGGGGCAGACGGTGCGCCCGTCGTACCACTTCCAGCAGCGGGTGCAGACAAGCTGGTCTGGCATGTGGAACGCATGATGCTCCCCAACCCCCCGACCGTCCCGCTTCGTCACTCCGGCGTAACGCCCCGACGTGGGGGGTCGCGCCGCGCTGGGGGATCGGCAGCGGGCCACGTGGGGTGAGTACCATCGCCAGAGTGCTGACCGCGTTCCTCTTCATCGTCTGCGAGCCGGGGGCGATCGGCCGCCTGGGCCGGGCCCTCGCGGACACCGACGGGGTCGCCGAGGTGTACACCACCACCGGTTCGGCCGACTTCATCGCGGTGGTCCGGGTCCCCGACCTCGACGCGCTGGCAACCGTTGTGACCCAGCACATCGCCGGGATGCCCGGCATCGTCCGCACCGACACTCACATGGCGATCCGCTCCTACGGGAGGAGCGACGAGACGGCCGGCTTCGATATCGGGGTCGACTGATCACGTGGGCGATTGAGCCGCATGCAGGCGGCCGAGCACGGCATCCGGTTGCGCAGGATCGCCATGCCCAACGCCTCCCCGGCGATGATCCGCGGGCTCGCCGAGGTGGTCGGGCGCGAGCTCGCGGGGCGGTGACCGGGTAGCGGCTCCGGCGGGNNNCTGCTGAGCCGGGGCGGCACGCTGAAGAACAACGACACCTTCCACTTCGAGTCGAGCGACGCCCTGACCCTGGAGTCGCAGCAGCTGCCGACCTCGATCGCCAATGGATTCGAGCTGGTGCTGGGCAGTCCCTCACTCACCGTGGGCAGCCCGGCCTTCGAGTCGGCGGTCTCGGCCGCGCTGGCTCCACTGCGGCACGACAGCAGGGTGCAGACAGTGATCCTGCCTCCGCTCAACAACCCCACCGCGCAGAGTTCGCTGATCTCCACCGACCGGCACTGGGTGGCGGTCGAGGTGGGGTTGAACGTGCCCAGCTTCGACGCGGCCACCCAGATCTTCCCGGACCTGCGCGCCGAGACCCACTCCAGCGTGCTCACCGTTCACGCCGCCGGCGACCTCGCCCTCAACAGCGCTTTCAACATCCGGAGCGAGCAGGACCTGCAGCGGGCTGACGTCTCCATCCCGGCGGCGCTCATCCTCCTGGTGATCGTCTTTGGATCCGTTGTGGCGGCGCTGCTGTGCCTGGGAATCGGGCTGGTCGCGGTCGCGGGCGGCCTGGCGGCGATGTACACCATGGCCCACGTCGGCGACGTCTCGACGTACGCCCTCAACGTCGTGGTCATCCTCGGACTCGGCGTCGCCATCGATTACTCGCTCTTCATCGTGAGCCGCTTCCGCGAGGAGCTGGACCGGCAGCCGGACCTCGAGACGGCGCTCTCGGTGACGATGCGGACTGCCGGGACGGCCGTGGCCGTCTCGGGTATCACGGTCGCGGTCGGGGCCACCGCCCTGCTCTTCTACAGCGGCACCATCCTGACCAGCATGGGGCTGTCGGGCAGCTTCATGGTGCTGATCGCGGTGGTCTACGCACTCTCCTTCCTCCCCGCCCTGCTCGCGATCCTCGGCAAGCGGGTCAATCACTGGCGGCCGGCCAGCCTCCTGCGCCCCTTCCGCCGCTCACCCGTCACGCCCCTCGCCACGGCCGGGGAGGGCCCGCTCGCGGCTGCGGCCGCAGCCGGCGGCAGGGGGCCAGAGCCTGTGACGCGCGGATTCTGGGCGCGCCTCGCCAACCTGGTGATGCGCCGACCCGTGGCTGTGCTGGTGCCCTGCCTCGCGGTGCTGCTGCTGGCCGGCTCACCGCTCTCGCAGATCCGCCTTGCCGAGGCCAACGTGACCCTGCTGCCGCCGGGCGACGACGCCCGGCAGGGCACCGAGCTGCTCACTCAGCGGTTCGGTCAGGGAGACGCCCTCGACGTCGTCCTCGACTTCCATGGGTCGCCATACAGCGCGGCCAATGTGGCCACCGCCTACCAGCTCGGCCAGAGGCTGACCACCTTCCCCGGGATCAGCGGGGTGACGAGCTACGTGAACGTGCCGGGGGTGACCGGGGTCGCCGCCTACCAGGAGCTGTACGCCAACGGGACGGCCGGGCTGCCCGCGGCGGAGCGAGCTCAGGTGACCCAGCTCACCGGCACCGGCATCGCCGTCCTGCGCGCCTACACGCCGTACGCCGACTCCAGCAACCAGGCGGAGAGCACGGTCCGCTACGTCCGCGCCCACGACCGGATCGACGGGGCTCAGGTCATGGTCACCGGCAACACCGCCTTCGACATGGACTACGTGCAGTTCATGCTGGATCAGACCCCCGGGGCGGTCGTGTACGTCATGGTCACGACCTTCCTCCTGCTCATGCTGCTGCTCCGCTCCGTGGTCCTCCCCTTCAAAGCGGTGCTCATGAACCTGCTCTCCCTCTCAGCCTCCTTCGGGGCGCTCGTCTTCATCTTCCAGCAGGGCCATCTGAGCGGTTTCCTGGACTTCAGCCCGGCACCNNTTTCTCCTGACCCGGATGCGCGAGGCGTGGCTGGAGCACGGAGACAACCGGCGCGCCGTCGCCGCGGGGCTGCAGGCCAGCGGCCGGCTGGTCACCGGAGCGGCGGCCATCATGGTCACCGTCTTCCTGGTCTTTGGCCTGGTCTCCTCGGTGGTCATCATCAAGGCGCTCGGCCTGGGGATGGCGATCGCCATCTTCGTGGATGCGAGCCTGGTCCGCGCCCTGGTGGTGCCGGCCCTGATGCGCCTGATCGGTCCCGTCAACTGGTGGGCACCGAGGTGGCTGCAGAATAGAAAGCCCCCGGCGGGGAAGACGGCATCCGCCTAGCCGCCGAGGTCGGCCGGCCCTCCCGGCAGAAGCAAGGAGAAGAATGGCATTGACGCGTCGAGGAAGGCGTCGCAAGGCGCTGGCCCAGCCCTTTCCCGAGGCGTGGCGCGATCTCCTCGCCGACAACGTCGCACACTGGCGCACGCTCAGCGGCCACGAGAGGGAGCGCCTCGAGGGTCTCATCCGGCTCCTCCTCGTCGACAAGCTCTGGGAGGCGTCGCAGGGATTCGAGCTGACCGATGAGATCCGGGTCGTCATCAGCGCGATGGCCGGCCTGCTGATCCTCGGGCTCGACTACGACTACTACCATCGCGTCACCTCCATCATCGTCAGCCCCACAACCGTGGTGCTCGAGGGGGACCGTCACCTCGGTGGAGGTGTCTACACCGCTGAGCCCGAGGCGATCATCGGGGAGGCGCGTTCCGATGGCCCCGTCCTCATCGCGTGGGACTCCGCTCGTGCGCAGGCCCGCGACCCCGACGGCGGGCGCAACGTCGTGTACCACGAGTTTGCCCACAAGCTCGACATGCTGGGAGGATCCGTCGACGGAACCCCACCGCTCGAGTCGCACGCCGAATACGAGCGCTGGGTCAGGGTGTGCAACGCTGAGTTCGCCGCGCTCCGCGA
>PLAX01000188.1 GCA_003135255.1 Candidatus Dormiibacterota bacterium
GCCGAACGTGGCCGCGTCTCGGGAGGAGGCTCGAGAAGCCGGCTGTGGCTCAAAACGGTTGCCAGCGTCCTCGAGTTGCCCATCGAGGTGATGGCCACCGACCAGGGCTCAGCGTTTGGTGCCGCACTGCTGGGCGGTGTCGCCGCCGGCGTCTACCGCGACATCGACCAGGCCGCTGCCGCCTGCGTGCGCGTGACCGACGTCATCGATCCTGTATCCGCATGGGTCGAACCCTACCGGGAGGTGCGGGCTCGCTTCCGCGATTACTACCCTGCCCTGCGCTCGGTCAGCACGCGAGGTCCCGGCCCGGTCTGAGAAGCGGCTTGCGGGGTTGGCTGGGCCTTCGGTTCCTGCGCGCCACGAACGAACGCGTACGCCGATCGCCCTTCGACAGCCGGAGCCAGGGTCGGATCGTCCAGGAGCCGCGTCAGCGCCAGTTCCGCGGCACCCTGCAGGGTGGCTTCCGCCCCAAGCTGCGCCGGCCTGATCTCCACCGTCTCGAGAGCCGGCGCCATGACCCGCACCCGCAACTCCGCCTGGACAATGTGCTCGACCAGCGGCCACATGGTGCTGAGATACCCGCCGAGCACGACCCGTTGCGGGTTGAACACGTTGATCAGGCCGCCAAGACCCACACCGAGCCAGCGACCAACCTCCTCCACCGCCGGGAGCGCCACCGGATCGCCCCAGGCCGCCTCTCTCAGCAGCCGGGCGACCGCCTCTGGCTGATACCCCTTCTCGGCACTCCCGGCACGCCTCAGCAGCGCCGGACCCCCGATCTCCGTCTCCCAGCACCCGATCGCTCCACATCGGCAGCGCACGCCCATCGGGTTCACCTGGACGTGCCCCACCTCTCCCGCACAGCCGGCGGCCCCCACCAGTGGGCGGCCGTCGATGACAAGACCGCCGCCCACGCCGACGTCGCTGGAGACGTATATGAGGTGGCTCGCCCCGACACCGGCCCCCCACGTGTGCTCTGCCACGGCGCCGAGGTCCGCGTCGTTGGCGATGAGAACGGGCAGGCCCGACCCGACCCGGTCTGCGACGAGCTCGCCCAGCCGGACATCCCGCCAGCCGAGGTTCGGGGCAAAGTGCACCAGACCGTCCGCTCGGCGGACGACGGCCGGAAGGGCTATCCCCAGGCCGGCAATCCAGGAATGGGCGGGGATCGAGGCCTGAGCGGACTTGATGAGCTCCAGGATGTCCTCGACGGTTTGCTCGAAAGCCAGGCGACGCGGCCGATGGGCGACCCGATCGAGGTGGAGGATTCGGCCCCCCAGTCCGACCACGGCCGCCGACAGGGAGTTGACGGAGATATCGGCGGTGACGGCAACGGCACCCTCGGGATTGGGACGGACCACCAGCGAAGGACGCCCGGGCGACCCCAGGCGGACGCGGTCTCCCGCCAGCACCAGTCCACGTGCTCCAAGGTCCGCGACCAGTTCACCGATCGTGCTCCGGGTCATCCCCAGAGCGGTGCCGATGTCGGACCGAGACATTGCCCCTGACTGATGGAGGAGCCGGAGCAGAAGGCTCAGGTTGTGGCGGCGGACGGATTCCGGGGAAGCCACGGGACTCATGTGTCACCAATCTGGGCGGAATGCATCGGTGTCTGGCATGTGCGGCGGCCACGCCGCGCCTCGAGGGGAGAGCAGGGAACTAGCTCAGGGCGGCCGCCGACCGGGTCATCCCTGCGCGAGCTGAACGCTTGCATCGCTACGTCTCGCCGCGCTTCGGCGGCCACTGAGACCCGGAACGCCGCCGTGGATCAGTCCCCGACGACGCCGCTCAGCCACGAGATTCGAGACCGTGGCGCGAGGGAGCCCGGTGTGGCGAGCTGCCTCCGCGTGGCTCAGGCCGCGGTCGGAGCTGATGACCTCGAGGACCCAGCCTGGATTGGCCGCCCGCAGGGCGTGCGACGAGCCTCCGGCACCACCGAGCCGGCGGGCCGGAGGCTCATCGCCCTCGTCAATGGGCATCATGCCCTCGATCGTGAGCCCCCGCGGGAGAGGACATCGATGGTCCCCGCCGCCAGTAGCACGATGGCGATGAGAATGTCGACCCACTCGGATGACACTCCCATGAGGTAGAGGCCGTTGTAGATGGCGCCGATGATCAGGCCCCCCAGGACCCCATGGAGGGTCTTGCCCCGGCCTCCGAAGAGGCTGGTGCCGCCGATGACGGCGGCGGCCACCGCCAGCAGCACGTAGGCGTTCGAGGACTTGATGATGTTGGTGCTGAGGAACTGCTGCCACGAGGCGAAGAGGACGCCTGCGATCCCGGCGGTCAGCGACGCCAGGACAAAGCACCAGGTCCGGATCGAGATCAGGCTGACACCCGCTCGGCGCGCCGCCTCCGGGTTGCCGCCGATGGCGTAGACATAACGGCCGAACCGGGTCCGCTGGAGGAGCATGGTCCAGACGAAGAGCACAGCCAGCACGATCACGATGATGTAGGGGAGTCCTTCGATGACCCCGAAGTGCGCCCGGTTGACGTTGCAGAGGCCGACGACCACCGCCCCCGCCACCGCGACGCTGGCGATCTTGATCGCGGTGAAGCTGGGCGGCGGTGCCACCAGGCCACGGCGCCGCCGGCTGGCGTCTCGGAACCACCACGCCGCGGCCACGATGACCAGGACCACCGCCAGCAGGATCCAGCTGATCGTGGGGCTGAAGTACCCCCAGAAGATGTTGGAGATCTGGACCTGAGCGGGGACCGTGACATTCTTGAGGGAGACCGGGACGCCGTTGAGGACGATGAGCGCAACCCCCTCGAGGATCAGCCACCCCCCCAGGGTGACGATGAAGGACGGCATCTTCAGGCGGGCCACCAAGCTGCCCTGGATGAGGCCGACACCCGCACAGATGAGCAGGGTGACGCCGATCGCCAGCCACGCCGGGAAGCCAAGGCCGTGCGGACAGAGCAGGCAAGTGGCCGACCCGGACGGCTGGACCAGCTCGACCACCACGACGGCGCCCAGACCCATGACCAGGCCGACGGAGAGGTCGATCTCGCCGAGCAGAAGGGCAAAGATCTCGGCCATCGCCAGCAGGATGTAGATGCTGCTCTGCTCGAAGATGTTGACCAGGTTCTGGGGTGACAGGAAGTGGCCGTTGGCAATCTGGAAGGCGACGCCGACGATGACGAGCCCCAGGACCACGGGCAGGACCCCGCTCTCGCCGCCCCTCACCCTCTGCCACCAGATGTGCAGGTACTCACCCATCGACTGGGCCAGGATCTCCGTCGGGGCTTCTCCGACCGCGGCCGCGGCAGTCAGGTCGACAGTGGCATCCGCGGCGTCAATCAAGGAAGGGGCCGCCACCGGGCCGGTCAGCGGGTCACTATCGATCCGGGCCATCACTCACCCTGACATGTTCAGACAGATACAGATTCTCAGACACGGATCACGCTCCCCGTCCTGGCCCCNNACCCCAGGTTCATCAGCGAGACCCCGTAGGCGATGCCGCCGATGAGGAGCCCGCCCAGGACACCGTGGATCGGCTTTCCCCGGCCCCCGAAGAGGCTGGTGCCGCCGATGACGGAGGCGGCCACCGAGTAGAGCACGAGCTGACCGGGGTCCCCGACGTTGGTGCTGTACTGACCGTAGTAGAAGGAGCCGAGCAGGATGCCGGCGAACCCGGCGGTTGCCGAGCAGAGCACGAAGCACCAGGTGCGGATCCCGGCCAGGTTGACGCCCGCCCGGCGCGCCGCCTCAGGATTGCCGCCGATCGCGTACACGTAGCGACCGAAGCGGGTCCGCTGCAGAAGCACGGTCCAGAGACCCAGTATCACGATCACCACCGGGATCACCCAGGGAAGACCCTCGATGGTCGCGAAGACGCCGCCCCGGTTGACGGTGCAGATGACCAGCACCGCGACCCCGACCACGGCCATGAGGCCGATCTTGATGGCGGTCAGGCTCGCCGGTGGAGCGACCAGGCCGGAACGGCGCCGTCCCGACGCGCGCATCCACATCATCGTGCCGAACCCCACGACCACCACCGCCAGGATCACCCAGCTGACCACCGGATCGATGCTCCCCTGGACCAGGTTGTAGAAGACACTCTGGTTGGGATCCGCAGAGCTGACTGAGAGTGACCCGTCGGCACCGCCCAGGATGACGACGAGCATCCCCGTGAAGAGCAGGAAGCCGGCCAGGGTCACGACGAACGCGGGGATTCTGAGTCGCGCCACCAGGGTGCCCTGGAGGGCTCCGATGACACCGCAGCAGACCAGGCTGGTGAGGATCGCCAACCACCACGGCCAGTTCGGGCTCGGCTGCTGAACCAGCTTGTAGGCGATGGTGCCGCCCATGAGCGCCACGGCGCCGATGGAGAGGTCCAGCTCGCCGAGCAGTAGGACCACGATCTCCCCCATCGCCAGCACCATGTAGACCGTGCTCAACCCGAAGATGTAGACCAGGTTGCTGGGCCGCAGGTAGGCGTTCTCCGGAGTCAGGATCTCGAACGCGCCGGCCACGATGACCATCGCGACGAGCACGGGCAGCAGCCCGCTGTCGCCACTCTTGAGCTTCTGCCACCAGCCCCGGAGATACTCGCCCAGCGACTGGGCCACGATCTCGAGGGGGACCGCGGCGGCGGCGGCGTCGGCGGCGGCCGCGGTCAGGTCGACGTCTTGAGGGACCTCAGCGGCTGTCTCGCCTGGAGCGCCGGGCTTGAGGTCGCCCTGGATCCCGGTCACGGCCTCAGGCCTCCTTCCCAGGGGCGGCTCCAGCCGCCTGCTCCAGCGGCCGTCCGCGCGAGCCCCCGGTGGTCATGTACTCCACCACGCTCTGGCGGTCAAAGCCGGAGGTCGGTCCCTGGGCCACCATCCGTCCGAGGTGAAGCACCGCCAGCCGGTCCGCCACCTCGAAGCAGTCGTTGAGGTTGTGGGTGATCACCATCACCGCCAGGCCCCGGTCCCGCAGCCGGCAGACCAGGTCCAGAACCATCCGGGTCTGAACCACGCCGAGGGCCGCGGTGGGCTCGTCCAAGAGCACCACCTTGGAGTTCCACATCACCGCCTTGGCCACGGCGACGGACTGCCGCTGGCCTCCGGAGAGCGAAGCCACCGGCTGGCGGATGGAGCGCACGGAGGTCACCCGCAGGCCGGCCAGGGTCTCGCCCGCGGACCGCTCCATGCTGTCTTCGTCGAGCATCTGCCGACGCATCCGCTCCCGGCCCAGGAACATGTTCTGGACGATATCCAGGTTATCGGCCAGAGCAAGGTCCTGATAGACCGTCTCGATGCCCAGCGCGGCGGCATCGCGGGCACCACGGATGTGCACCGGCCGCCCCTCGAAGTAGATCTGCCCATGGTCCGGCTGATGCACCCCCGCGATGCATCGCGTGAGCACCGACTTGCCCGCCCCGTTGTCTCCGCAGAGACCGGTCACCTGACCAGCCGGCAGGTCCAGGTCCACGCCGTACAGCGCCTGCACGGGACCGAAGTGCTTGTCGATCCCCCGTAGCTTCAGGAGCGGCTCCGCCGCGGCCGGCTGTGGGGGGGGGGCAGGTTGGTTCTCTTCACTCATCTCATTGACCTAGATCTGCCGTCAGGTTGCGGCGCGCCGGGTTCCTCCCCGGGGCGGCGACGAGAGGTGAGATCCGGGCCGCCCAGCGGGGCGGCCCGGATTCGTCACCGAGGAGGATTCTTGTGGGAACGCTCCGTCAGACGATTACGAGATGCCGTCGGTGGTGCAGAGCGTCGCACCGGCGATGGCGCAGATGGCAGAGGCGGTGTCGAAGCCGTCCTTGACCACTGTGCTCTCCATGTTGGCCTTGTTCACCCACACGGGGGTGAGCAGGGAGGCCGGCTCAGTGATGCTCGCGCTGGCCGGGTCGACGGTGGTGCCGTTCATGATGTCCGCCGGGACCGTGACCTTGGCCAACAGGGCGATGGCCATGATGACCGCGTCCTGGGCCTCAAGGTAGATCGGCTTGTAGACCGTACCGCACTGCCAGCCTTCGAGGATGTACGCCATGCCCTGGACGGTCGCGTCCTGGCCGGTGGTCGGGAAGGTCCCGGCCTTCACGTTGGCCTTCTGCAGGACCGTGATCACCGCGCCGGCGAGACCATCGTTGGCCTCGATCGAGCCGGTGGTCTCCGGGTGGGCCGTGTACCACTGGGTGAAGATGTTGCCGGCCTGGGTGTTGTCCCAGGCGGGGGTGAAGTTCTGGCCGATCAGCGTGGCGCCACCCGCGGTGCTTGTCGCCGGGAGTGTGGCGATCATCTTGGTCTCCGAGCCCCAGACGACCTTGTTGTAGCCCATAGCGAACGAGATGGCGTTCGGGTCGGTGTCCTCGGCGCCGTCCAGCTCGAAGATCTTGCCGGCGGTGACGTTCTCCGAGGTCAGGCAGCTGAGGAACCCGTTGCCGATGTCCTTGCCGACCGTCTCGTTGTTGAAGCTCACGTAGTAGGTCTTGCCCGTGGTCGGGAAGATCGCCCGGTCGTAGTCGACCAGGGTGACGTTGTGAGCCTGGGCGAGCGCCGCAATGGCCACACCGGTCGGCCCGTCGAGCGGACAGACCAGAAGAACCTTGGCGCCCAGGTTGATGTCAGCCGTGGCGTCGTCGATCTGGGTCGGGTCACTGCCCTGGGCGTTCTGGATGTTGAACTCGGCAGAGGTGAAACCCGCGTCGGCGAAGGCGTCGGTGAGGTACGGCTGGTCGTACTGGACCCAGCGAACCGACGACGTGGTGTCGGGGAGGACCACCCCGATCAGCAGGCTGCTCGCGCCCTTGGTCGCGTAGGCGGCCAGCGGCTTGAGTTGGCTCATCGTCGACGCGAGGTCGGGGGTGAGCGAGGTGAGAGTGACGGCCGACGGGAACGCCGGCGCGACGGCGGTCGAGGAAGAGGAGCTGGAGGTGCTGCTGGAGGTGCTGCCGCAGGCCGCTGCGACCATGGCGCCCACAGCCACCAGGCTGAGCCCCGTCATCTTCCGCAACTTGTGGGACCCCCGGCCCCCGATTGTCTGATCCATACGCATCTGAGTCATGCCCTCCACGCAGCGGACGATTTCGCTCGCGACGCCGGCCCCGCGGGGGACAGACGCCGCGCCAGCCTCATCACCCTCTGAATGCCTGGTGATGCGGCGACCGGATTGTGGGAGAAATTTTTGGGGTTTGTCAACGGCTCGAACTAAAAATCACCCTAACGGGCGATGCCACGCTCATCCACCACCGCCAAAGATCACCCCAACGGGGGATGCCTGGCTCGTCCACCACCCGAGAAACGCGCCTTTCGCAGCGATCGGGCTCACGGCGACCCCGGGCCTCTGAGCCCGAAGCTGGGGCCGAAGCTGGGGAGGAAGGACTCGAACCTTCGAATGGCGGATCCAAAGTCCGCTGCCTTACCACTTGGCTACTCCCCAGTGGCACCAGCGATCGTAGCCAGCCCCCGCCCGCCGCGGGGCGTCTGCCGCCGGCGGAGCGCCTTCGGAACTGCGGCCCGTTCCCGGACTCCGGCGTTCCGCAGCTCCGGGGGCGCTCCCCGAGCGCTCAGACTTGGATGTGGACGCGCGGGATGCGCAGCCGCATGCAGCCGGGCCGGCCCGCCGCGGGACGGCGGCAGCCGCAGCTCCGGCGGATCGCAGTGAGCCGGTCGAGGCGCGCCAGCCGGCTCGCCCGGGGCCGGCGGTCGGGGCCTCGCTCGGAGGCGCTCTGATCGGCCACGGGCCGGATCATACAGGGGCCACGGTCTCCCGGCCGGGGGTGAGAGGGGGGACGGCCCCGAAGCCCGAGGGGGCACCCCGTATACTCCGGCGCAGATGGCAGATGCACCGCGCGCGGTGATCCTCGCCGCCGGGCAGGGCACCAGGATGAAGAGCACCCGGCCCAAGGTCCTCCATCC
>PLAX01000040.1 GCA_003135255.1 Candidatus Dormiibacterota bacterium
CCGACATAGACGACGAAGTACTCGTCACCGACACGGGTGATCCTCGGGTCCTCGATCCCCCAGTGCTCCTCGAAACGGTCCGGCCGTGGTTCCAACCCCCGAACCGGGTCGATCTCCCAGCCCGTCAGCCCGTCTTCGCTGGTCGCGACGACGAGAGAGGAGAGACCGGTGCGGTACTCGACGCGCAACAACAGCAGCGTTCGGCCGCCGATGACTGTGGCGCCCGGGTTGAACACCGCGTTGACCATCTTGGGGAAGTCGTGCGGGCGGAGGATCGGGTTGCCTGAGAACCTCTGCAGCAGCTCACGAGGATCGGCTCTATCGCTCATCGGTATCCGCCTCCTAGCTGGTTCACGTGAACTCGGCAACCTGGTTGCAGTTCACGTCCTGCCAGCCGCCGATTAGTCTCGCCAAGAAGATCGGGCAGTAGTGACGACGAGCACCAGCCAGCCGCCAGGCCAGCAGCGACCGCGGCCGTCACGCCGGCCCGGGCGAATCCGCGCTCCGGGTGCCGCGTCTTGAACGCCTCGGCTCTGCTGCTTGCTTCTTGCCGATCGCGAGTCCACTGTCGGGGTCAAAGAAGTACAGGTTACGCGTATCCACCCCGAGCTCGATCCGGTCGCCTGCGCGGACCTGGCTGTGGGCATCGACCCGCGCCGTCCACACCGACTTGCCTTCGTAAAGCGGGACCGCCGCTCCGCCTTCCTCCGCCTCTGGGGCAAGGTCCACGACGTCCTTGTGCTCAACAGGCGGCGCGTCGACGACAAAGATCACGTGGATCTCGCCACCGAGGGCCTCGGTCACGTGGGTTGTGACGGGCATCCTCGCCCACGACTCGTCGACCAGGCTTGCCTCCTCGAAATCGGACGGCCGCAGTCCGAGGATCACGTCGCGGCCGAAGTATGGCTCGATCTCCGGCCTGGCGTGCACCACGTGCTCAGAGATAGGCAGCCGGTATTCAGCGAACATGACCGCTGTCCCGACGTCATCGCGGACCAGCTTGGCGGCGACGATGTTCATCGAGGGTGAGCCTATGAACCCGCCGACGAAGAGGTTGACCGGGTAATCGAACAGGTTCTGCGGTGTGTCGACCTGCTGCAGCACGCCGCCGCGGAGCACGCAGACCCTGTCTCCGAGGGTCATCGCCTCGACCTGGTCGTGCGTGACGTACACGGTGGTCACATTGAGCCGCTCATGCAGCTCTGCCAGGGATGCCCGCATGCTCACGCGCAGCTTGGCGTCGAGGTTCGACAGCGGTTCGTCCATGAGGAAAACCTCCGGCTCCCGAACGATCGCCCTGCCCATCGCCACGCGTTGCCGCTGGCCCCCGGACAACGCCGCCGGCTTGCGCTCCAGGTACTGCGCCAAGCCAAGAATATTGGCCGCATCGACGACACGGCGGTTGATCTCCTGCTTGGGTGTCTTGCGCATCCGCAGACCGAACGCCAAGTTCTCTCTCACGGTCATGCTGGGGTAAAGGGCGTAGTTCTGGAAGACCATGGCGATGTCGCGGTCCTTGGGTGCCACCCTGTTCATGACCCGGTCACCGATCCGGATAGTCCCGCCGGTGATCTCTTCCAGTCCGGCGATCATCCGCAGGACGGTCGTCTTCCCGCACCCGGAAGGGCCGACCAAGACCACGAACTCGCCGTCCTCGATCTCCAGGCTCAGTCCGTTCACCGCCTTCATGCCGCCGGGGTATGTCTTGTCGATCTCATTCAACACGATCTGCGCCATTGCATTACTCCGTATGTTCGGCCGGCGCAAACTCTCTCTGCCAGCCTGGGTCTTGCGGTCTATCCGTATACGATCGCGAATCCGCAGATTCGCTGCCCAGGCGGGCCGGTCGGTGGGCCACGTTTGTGGCGACAGGGCGCGTCACCATCAGCCTTTCACGGCGGAGCCGATATTGGGAGCCACGAAGTACCGCTGAAATGCGAGAAACAATGCGACCGCGGGCACGGCTAGCACGACCGCTCCGGCCAGGATCGTTCCGAACGGATTCGACACGGTCGACTGCACGGTATTCATGTAGTTGGCCAAGGCGACCGCGAGTGGCTGCATGCTCTGCTGCTTGGTGATCAGGAACGGCCACAGGTACTCGTTCCACGGCCCGATAAAGGTCAGGAGCATCGCGGTCAACAGCGCTGGGCGCACGAGCGGCAGTGCGATCCGGGTCAGGATGCGAAACTCGTTCGCGCCGTCGATCCGGGCCGCGTCGAACAGCTCTTTCGGCAGTTGCAGGAAGTACTGCCGGAAGATGAAAACGGCGGTGGAGTTGATCGCGAACGGCGCGATCATCCCAAGGTAGGAGTCACCGAGTCCGTAGTAGCGCACGATGAGCACGTACAGCGGGATGATCAGCAGCTGGAACGGCACCATCAGCAGCAAAAGCATGCTGACGAACAGCAGGCCGCGGCCGCGAAAGCGCAGCTGCGCGAGGGCGTATCCGGCCAGTACGCCGAATACGACGGTAGCCAACAGGACGCCGCCGGTGAAGACGCCGGAGTTAATCAGAGTCTTGCCCAGGTTCAGTGCAGCGTTGATCTCGCCGTAGTTGCGCAGTGTGATGTTGCCCGGTTGCGGCACCACGCCGCTCAGTGAGGTGTTCTGGTTCTTCTGCAACGAGCCGATGATCATGTAGTAGAAGGGGAAGACGAAGACCAGCGCCCCGATCCCCAGCACGGTCAGACGCCACCACGAATGCGAGGTACGCGGTTCGACCGACGTGACATCGTCCGGTGCGACGGCAACTTCGTCCACGGTGCGGCCCGTCTGGGTCATGTCTGATTCCTTTGCAACAGCCGTTGGACGCCGACTATCAGCAGCACCCCGATGACCAGGATGACTCCGAGGGCCGAGGCGAAGTCAGGGTGGTTTTGCTCGATGCCGATCTGGTACATCAGCAGCACCGGCGAGGCGGACGTGCCATTCGGACCACCGCCGGCGGTCAGCAGGTAGGGCTCGGTGAACAGGTTCGCGCCGACGATGATCGCGAGCAGGGTGATCAGTGTGGTCACCGTCCGGACGCCGGGGATGGTCACTGACCAGAGCCTGTGCCACCACGACGCGCCGTCGATAGACGCGGCCTCGTACAGCTCCTTCGGAACGTTCTGCAACGCGGCCAGATAGAGCAGGATGAAGAAACCGAGCTGTTTCCACGTGACGTATATCGCGATCGACGGCATCGCCCAGTTCTGGTTGACCAGCCAGGACGGAACCGGCGCCACAGGTCCGAGCACGCTGTCGACGACTCCTCCGGTGTTGAACATGAAGAGCCACACCGCTACCATCGCCACGCTGGCTGTCACGTACGGCACGTAGAAGCAGGCGCGGAAGAGGGCACGGAACGGGATCGCCGCGTTGAGCGCGGTAGCCAGCAACAGCGACAGCGCCACAGTGAGTGGCACGTTGATGACCAGGAAGATCAGGATGTTGAGGAACGACCGGAGCACCTCGGAGTCGGTGAGCACGGCTACGTAATTGGCCAACCCGACGAACGGCCTAGCTACGCTCACTCCGGGCGCGGTGAAGAAGTAACTGTGGAACGATATCCACACCGCCAGGCCCAGGGGGTAGGCGAACAGCACCGCGATGAACAGGGCGTACGGCGCGCCGAAGGCCATCCCGATCGGTTGGGGGCCGAGCACAGCGCGCGCGAGCCGCGTCCCCCTGGACTCGCCCGTGCCAGGTGGAAGTTCCGCTTCCAGTTTCATCTCGGACCCGCGCGTGGCAAGCTGAAGTTCCGCCTCCAGTGGGGGAACTTCAGGCATGGGAACGTGACGCTAATCATGGCAGGGAAGAGCTGCTTGAAACGAGCTTGTTGATCGCCGACGCGGCGGAGGCCAGCGCGGCATTGGGGCTCGACGTGCCGAAGATGACCGACTTCGACCAGTCATCGCGGAAGTCCTGCCAGACCTGGATCGAGTTCGGAACGTTGGGGCACTCGATTACGTGGGCTGATTCCACGGCGAAATCTGTGTAGTCCGGGTTCGCCGTGAAATAGGACGCGTACGCCTTCTGCAACCCCTGCCGCATAGGCATCTGCCCGGTTAGGGTGAGCAGCTTGCCGTCCGCGCTGGCGCTGGTAGTGAACTTCAGGAAATCCCACGCGGTCCCGCGGTTCTTGCACGAGGCGTACATGCCGATGTTCTTGGCGTCACTGAATGTCGGAATCGTGTACGAGGTGTTGCCCTTCGAGGTCGGCAGCGGCGCCACGCCATAGTCGACAGCGGGCGATCCCTCCTTGCCCTGGTAATCGGCGATGGCCCACGGCCCGACGATGGCCATCGCCGCGGTGCCGTCGGCGAACGTGTCACCGGTGACGGTTGCGGTGCCGGCCAGATTCTCTTTGTACAGCTGCGCCCAGAACGCGGCGACCGCCTGGCCGGCGGGGGAGTCGAACGTTGCCTTCCCGTTCTCGACCAGCAACTTGCCGCCGCTCTCCGCCGCGTACAGCGGGTAGAAATCGTACCAGGACTCGTAGAACTCACTCGACGGCGATGGGTAGATGGCGTACTTTGCCGCACCCGAGGACACCAGCTTCTGGGCCGTAGCAAGGAACTCGCTATAGGTACTCAGTGGCGGGTTGGTGGTGCTGATGCCGGCCTTGGCGAATTCCGTCTTGTTGTAGAAGATCACGACCGGGTTCGACTTCCACGGCATCTGGTAGTACTGGCCGTCCGGCGACTTGTACATGCTGGCGAGGGATCCGGTGCGCGTCTGGATGTAGCTGACAGCGCCGGGAAAGTCGTTGAGCGGTACTAGACCGCCCGCCTGCTGGAAGTCCGGCACTGCCGCGGGAGCGGTGTTGTAGATCAGGCAGGGTTCGCTGCCTGCCGTGATCGCGGCCGAGATGACCTCCTCCGACGACTGGGAGGCCGGGATCTGCTGCCCAGTGACCTTCTGGGTCGGATGGAGGGTGTTCCAGGCAGCGACCTCTTGCTCGCCCCAGGTGATCTCCTGGGCGTTGTTGGAGTACCAGATGCTGATCGGCCCGTAAGAAAGGGTCGCGCCTTTAGTAGACGACGGCGCCGCTCCGCTACCGCAAGCGGCTAACCCCATACTCAGCGTGAGAGCACCGACAACGATAGCTCGTAACTTCATCATCTTTCCTTCCCGGTTGCTGGGGTCGCCAACCCGACGGTGTGTACACCCAACCGGTCCCACTTGTCAATGGTCATCAGAATTCCCCACCAGTGGCCATGAGAATTCCCCACGGGCACGCGGGGTATTAGGGTTCGCGTCTGGTCCTCCTCTGTGGACAAGTGACGGGGTGCTGCAGGTCGTCTGACCTGGATTTCGAGCCTCTCAGTCCTTCTGAAGGGCTGGCCGTCGGGGAGGATCGGACGTTCCGGATCGCTCGGCGCGTTGCGGGCGAGATCGAGCCTCGCGGAGCCGATACGACTCACCGCCGAGGACCACGACGTCGGCGTGGTGCAGGAAGCGATGGAGGATGGCGGTGGCGCTGGTGGCGTCGGGCAGGAAGTTGGTCCACTGCTCGAAGGGCCAGTTGCTGGTGATCACCAGGCTGCGGGTCTCATAGGCGGTGGCCACGAAGCGGAAGAGGTGGTTGGCGACGATACCGTCGAGGGGGCTGAAGACGAGCTCGTCGACGATGACCAGGTCGCTGCGCCGCAGGACGCCGTCGATGACGCGCCCCACCGAGTTGTCGGCGAGACCGCGGTACAGAGCTTCGACGAGCAGGTCGGCACGGAGGAAGCGGACCCGGAATCCTGCCTCCACCGCCGCCCGGCCCAAGACCACCGAGAGGTGCGATTTCCCGGTGCCGGGTGGGCCCACGAAGGCGATGTTGCGGTGGTTGACGATCCACTCCAGGCTGACCAGGTAAAGGTCCTTCCTTCGAGCCGCTACGCCCTCTGGGCGGAGACTGTAGGCTCGACCCCGCCCTCAGGCGGCGGCCTCCTCCGTCCCCGACTGCGTCACCCGCCGCTGGGACGCGGCGCGACGCGTGCGGCCGGGGACCAGCAGCCCGGAGAGCCCGGCCGCCAGAGCGATCGCGGCGCCGCCGGCAAAGCCGAGACCGAAGCCGCCGGTCAGGGCGGCCGGGACGGCGTGCCCGGTCTGGGTCAGGGCGGCGGCGTGGTCCGCGGCCAGCGTGGCCAGGGCGGCCAGGCCCAGCGAGCCTCCCACCTGGCGGCTGGTGTTGACCACGCCGCTGGCGAGACCCGACTCCGCTCGTGGCACCCCCGCCGTCGCCGCCACGGTGATGGCGGGAAACGCCAGCCCGGCTCCGAGGGTGACCAGCGCGCCGGGAAGGAGCACCGACGACCAGATGGCGGGGCCCACCGCGACCTGGGCCATCCAGAGCAGGCCGAGCGAGATCAGCAGGGGGCCACCGACGAGGAAGGGGCGCGCCCCGATGCGCGGCATGAGCCGGGAGCTGATCTGAGCCCCCACCACGATGGCGAGGGTCTGCGGCAGGAAGGTCAGGCCGGTGGCGAGTGGCGTCATCCCACGCACGCCCTGGAGGTACAGCGACTGGAAGTACCAGACCGAGAAGAGCGCCGCGCCCACCCCGAAGGCGACCAGGTTGGAACCCGTGATCGAGCGCGAGGCGAAGAGCCGCAACGGCACGAGCGGGGCCCGAGCCCACCGCCCCTCGATGATCGCGAAGGCGATGAGGAGTCCGATCCCGGCGGCGAACGCCGCGAGCACCTCGGGAGACCCCCATCCCGCCGCCTGGCTGCGGACGATTCCCCAGGTCACGGCCACCAGGCCGCCGGTGACGGTGAAGGCACCGGCCAGGTCGAGGTGCCGGCGCCCCTCGCGGTCGCCCACGCCCTCGGCCACGAAGAGGCTGGAGGCGATCAGGACAGCGATGCCGATCGGCAGGTTGATGAAGAAGATCCAGCGCCAGGTCAGGAACTGGGTGATGACCCCGCCGAGCAGCGCCCCCGAGGCGCCCCCCGCCGCGGCCACGGCGCTCCAGACCCCGAGTGCTCGGGCCCGAGCCCGCCCCTCGGAATACGTCGCTATGAGGATGGTGAGCGTCGCCGGGGTCAACACCGCTCCACCCAGCCCCTGGAGGGCACGGGCGGCGACCAGCTCTCCCTGAGACGTGGCCAGCCCGTCCAGGAGGCTCGCGAAGGAGAAGAGGGCGAGGCCGGCCAGCAGCAGCCGGCGGCGGCCGAAGAGATCGGCGGCACGCCCGAACAGGAGGAGGAAACCGGCGAACGCGAGCGCGTAGGCGTTGACCACCCACTGCAGGCCGCTCGCCGAGAAGCCGAGGTCATGGCGGATGGACGGCAGGGCGACATTGACCACCGAGACGTCGAGCACGACCATGAACTGGCCGAGGCAGACGAGAAGCAGCACCAATCCGGGTGCCGCCGGGAACCGTGCCCCGACACGCCGAAGTTCCGTCGTCACGTTCTCCCCTGCCGCCTGCCCGCTCATTGGCTCTCCGCCCCCGTTGGTGCTAAAGTTCGATGCGGATCGTACCATGGAGATTCGATGACTGTCAAACTAACGGCACCCGAGAACGCCCCGGCCGCCGAGAACCTCTGCGCCCCTCCCGAGGCGGAGCCTCACCTGCGCCAGCACCTCCACCCGGGCGTCGTCGGGGTCCTCGAGGCCCTCGCCGACCCGATGCGGATGGCCATCGTCCGTCGCCTCGCCTCGGGCGTCGAGTGCCCGTGCGGCTGGCTCGGACTGCCCATCAGCAAGTCGACGCTGACCCACCACCTCCACGTCCTCCACGCCGCCGGGATCGTGGTCAAGCGGGAGGAGGGGACGCGGCGGATGCTCAGCCTGGACCGCGAGGGAATGGGGCGCCGCTACCCGGGGTTGCTGGACGCGATCCTCGCCGCTCCCGAGCCGACCGCCCCCCTCTGAGCTGAGCGACCGGAGGGCCTCGGCTCAGCCCGCCCCGGCTGTCTCGGTCAGCCCCCTCCAGGCCTCTGCTCTCCCCNNTTGCAGATCCGGAGCAGGGTCTGGATGTCGGGATCGTGGGGGTGCTTGTCGAGGGGGTCGACCATGAAGATGACCCCGTCGATCTTGCCGTCCACCACGCGGGCGGCGATCTGGACGTCACCGCCGACCGGGCCGGACTGCAGGACCTCGACGTTGAGCCCCACCTTCTCGCGGAGGAGACGTCCGGTGGTGGAGGTGGCGACCAGCCGGCAGCGCTGGAGCGTGCCCCGGTTAAAGGTCGCGAAGGCGATCATGTCCGCCTTCTTGCCGTCGTGCGCGATCAGCGCGAGCCGAGGCCTCCGTTTCGGCTGCCGCTCCGCCGCCGCGGCGGCACTGGTCTCCGCCTTCGTGTCGCCGCTCTTCACCACACGTGCCATCGTCTCCACCGCCTTCTCGTGGTTCAGCCGCCTGTCGCAGTCACTATCCAGCATTGACCCCTCGCCACGCCCCGGGGCCTCCCCGTGGCCCGCCCCCGGTTCTGGGTTGGCAGCCCTGTTAGGCTGGACCGAATGCCAACCCTGGATGCGCGACGAAAGGCCAACCGCCACACCGGCTCCCAGACCCCCGCGCACCCGGTGGCGAG
>PLAX01000073.1 GCA_003135255.1 Candidatus Dormiibacterota bacterium
GCTGCAGCAGGCGGTCCAGCTCTGGCAGACCAACCACACGGCCCCCGCGGCCATCTCCAACACCAAGCAGACCCAGATCAGCAGCGACGGGAGTACGGTCACCTGGTATGACAATCAGGGGGACCTGTACACGACCACCGTCGGCGACAGCGAGCAGGCCACCCACGAATTCCAGACCGCCGGCTACACCAACTACATCAACGACGGGAGCAGCTTGTCCGACATCCTGATCAGCCTCCTGCCGACGCTGGTGCTCGTCGGGATCATGGTGTTCTTCGTCTGGTGGATGCTCCGCCAGAGCCAGTCGGGGAACAACCAGGCGATGTCCTTCGGGCGCAGTCGAGCCCGGCTGGTCGCCGGCGACAAGCCGTCGGTCACCTTCATGGACGTCGCGGGGATCGACGAGGCCAAGCAGGAGCTCGGCGAGATCGTCGAGTTCCTCAAGTACCCGGACAAGTTCACTGCCGTGGGTGCCCGCATCCCCAAGGGCGTCCTCCTGGTCGGCCCTCCGGGGACCGGCAAGACCCTGCTCTCCAAGGCGGTGGCCGGTGAGGCGGGTGTGCCCTTCTTCAGCATCTCCGGCTCGGAGTTCGTGGAGATGTTCGTCGGGGTGGGCGCCAGCCGGGTGCGCGATCTCTTCGACCAGGCCAAGAAGAACTCGCCCTGCATCGTCTTCGTGGACGAGATCGACGCCGTCGGCCGCCAGCGCGGCGCCGGCCTGGGCGGCGGCCATGACGAGCGCGAGCAGACCCTCAACCAGCTGCTGGTCGAGATGGACGGGTTCGAGACCGCGACCCACGTCATCGTCATCGCCGCCACCAACCGGCCCGACGTCCTCGACCCCGCCCTGCTCCGTCCGGGACGCTTCGACCGCCACGTGATACTGGACCGGCCCGACATCCGCGGCCGCCGTGCCATTCTGGAGGTCCACTCCCGGAACAAGCCGCTGGACCCGGCCGTCGACCTCGAGGTCCTCGCCAAGCAGACCCCCGGCTTCTCGGGGGCCGACCTCTCCAACCTGATCAACGAGGCGGCCATCCTGGCCGCGCGTCAGAACCGGAAGCTGGTCAGCATGCCGCATCTGGAGGAGGCGATCGCCCGGGTGATCGCCGGCCCGGAGCGTAAGAGCCGGATGATCAGCGAGAACGAGAAGGCCACCATCGCCTACCACGAGATGGGCCACGCCCTGGTCGGGATGAGCCTGGAGCACACCGACCCGGTGCACAAGATATCCATCGTCAGCCGCGGTATGGCCCTGGGCTGGACCCTCTCGCTGCCCACCGAGGACAGGTACCTGGTCAGCAAGGTCGAGCTCCTCGACCAGCTCGCCCAGATGCTCGGGGGACGCTGCGCCGAGGACCTCATCCTGGGCGAGGCCAACATCACGACCGGGGCGAGCGACGACATCCGCAAGGCCACCGACCTGGCCCGCAAGATGGTCACCGAATGGGGGATGAGCGACAAGCTGGGCCCCCGCACCTTCGGCGAGCGCCAGGAGATGCCCTTCCTGGGTCGCGACCTCGGCGAGCAGCGCAATTACTCCGAGGACATCGCCTCCGAGATCGACCAGGAGGTCCACCACCTGGTCGAGACCGCCTTCCTCCGGGCCAAGGAGGTGCTCCGCCGCCGCGAGCACATCCTCCGCGTGCTGGCCGCGCGCCTGACCGAGGTCGAGACCATGGAGGGGACCGAGATGAAGCGGATCATCGACGAGATCGAGGGCACGCAGGAGCCGGTCGGGCCCGAGGTGGGCGAGGTCGCCGCCGGGGTCTGACCCGGACCGGGCACCGGGGACGGGTGTCCGCCAGCCCGCTCCGGGGGCGGGCTGCGACCGATCCGCGACCGGGCCGTCGACCCCCGGGACGCCCGGGACTGGGAGACTCCGCTCGATGCCGGACGTCACCTGTCCCCAGTGCTGGCTGTGGCAGCCGCTCGGGCGATCGACGAGTTGTCGCGCGTGCGGCTCACCCCTGATCACGCCCATGGGCGCTCGGGTCGACCAGGCCTGGAATCCGGTGGCCGCCACCCAGATGCCGGCGATCGCCGACCCCTCGGGCGGCGCCGCCTACCCGCTCCCGGCCGGGTGGGCACCGGCGGGGTTCGCCGGACNNCCGCACGTCACGTACCAGCAGGGCACCGCCTCTGGGGTGGTGACCCACACCGTCGACCTGGGCCCTGAGATCGCCGTCGTCGTCGTCGTCCTGCTCGCCGTGACCGCGCTCTTCGCCTGGCTGGCCAAGTTCGTCATCTTCCGGGTGATCCTGCTCGTCCTGACCCTGGTGAGCGTCGTCTCGGCCCTGAGCCAGCTCGCCGACGCCGTCTCCGCCGAGCGGGTCGCCTACCTGCTCGTGCTCGGCTGGGACATCCTCTACGGCGGCCTTCTCGGCCTCTCGCTGGTCACCCCCCGGCGCCGATACAGCTGAGGCGGCTGGGCCCGCCCCAGGCCCGCGGTACACTCAGCACCAGCCCATCCCCTCCGAAAGGTCGCGTGCCCGGGGACGCCCACTGGCGCCTCGAGGCGAAGGGCGTGGCGCGGAGCCGGACGGGCGCATCCAGCCCGCTTGGATCCAGAGGTGACCGAGACGGTGACAGCCCCGCGTGGCGAGATGGCGGCACCGCGCGCCGTACCGTCCGGCGCGCCCGCCCCCGAGGCGGCCGCAGCCCCCGCGCAGCCGGCCTGGCCGGCCAGCATCGCCGTCGTCGGTGCTGGACGTGCCGGCGGTGCCCTCGCCATCGCCCTGACCTCGGCCGGTCGCTCTGTCGTCGCCGTCGCGAGCCGGGATGCGGGGCGTGCCGCCCTTCTGGCCGCACGGGTCGGTGCCCTGCCCGCACCCACCGCACTGGCGGCGATCAGTGCCGCCGACCTCACTTTCCTCACCGTCCCCGACGCCGCCGTCGCCGGGGTTGCCGCCTCGGTCGCGGAGTCCGGCCCCGATCTGAGGGGTCGAGCCGTGGTCCACTGCAGTGCGAGCCTCGGCATCGGGGCGCTGGCGGCGCTGCGTCCGACCGACGCCAGCCTCGGCTGTCTGCACCCGTTCCAGGCTCTCGCTGGTGCCGAATCGGCCCCGCTCCTCCAGGGTGCCGTGATGGCGATCGAGGCCGACTCCGCCCTCGAGGCACCGCTCCGCCGGCTCGCCGAGGATCTCGGCGGCCGGCCGATCGCACTGCTCCCCGGAACCCGCGCCCTGTACCACGTCGCCGCGGTGCTGGCGGGCAACGCCCCCCTCGCCCTGCTCTCCGTCGCCTCCGAGCTGCTGGTGGCGGCGGGGCTGGCGCCGCCCGCCGCCGAGGAGGCGCTGATCGGCCTCATGGAGGGAGCCCTCACCAACGCCCGCCGGGTCGGTCCCCGGGCGGCGCTCACCGGCCCGGTGGTGAGGGGCGACACCGGGACCGTCGCCGCCCACCTCGAAGCCCTCAAAGAGCGACCCGACACTGCCTCCCTCTACCGCGCCCTGACCCAGGCGATTCTGCTTCTGGCCGGAGAGGAGGGACGAGAGGAGATCTCCGACATGCTGAATGGACACCGTGAAGGCGGAGCGGCGCTGCGTGCTGAGCGCAGGCTTTGCACAGGCGGCAGCAGCAATGCCGCCGCCCCGGGGTCCCCCGCGGATCCTGATCCGTGGGGTGGGGATCAAAGGGCGCCGAGCGCCAGTCNNGGGCGCTCGGACGCCCGTGCCGCAGCGAAGCACCAGCCCCGCTCCGCCGCCTGCTGCGGAAGCCTCCGCTCAGCCCGCGTCCGGGCTGCAGCGAAGCACCACCCCCGCCTCCCCGCCCACCACGGAGGACCCGACATGCCAGTGACCATCCGCAGCCTGCTCGAACGCAAGCGCCGCGGCGAGCGGTTCGCCATGCTGACCGCCTACGACTACACGACGGCAAGGATCCTGGCCGAGGCCGAGATCCCCGTCCTCCTGGTCGGCGACTCCCTCGGCATGGTCATGCTCGGCTACCGCAACACCCTGCCCGTGACCATGGAGGAGATGCTCCACCACGCCCGGGCGGTTGCTCGCGGGGCCCCCGACCAGCTCCTGGTGGGGGACATGCCGTTCAACTCGTACCACGCCTCCGACGAGCAGGCCATCGCCAACGCGGCCAGCTTCCTGCAGGGGGGGATGCACGCGGTCAAGGTCGAGGGCGGCGGCCGGGTCGTTCAGCTGGTGGCGAAACTGACCGAGCGGGGCATCCCGGTGATGGGCCATCTGGGTCTGACCCCCCAGTTCGTCAACCTCTTCGGCGGCTTCCGGGTGCAGGGGAGGGAGGCGGAGGCGGGCGCCAGGATCGAGAGCGATGCCCGGGAGCTGGAGGCGGCGGGCGCCTTCGCCGTCGTGCTCGAAGGCATGCCCGGGCCGCTGGCGGCGTCGGTGACCGCCTCCCTCACCATCCCCACCATCGGGATCGGCGCCGGCCCCGGCTGCGACGGGCAGGTCCTGGTCTTCCACGNNGGCGGTGGCCGCCACCCGTGCCTACGCGGCGGAGGTGGCCGCGGGCACCTTCCCCGACGATGTCCACACATACAGCTGACCGGCGCTCACCCCTCACCCGGGTCGATGGTCCGGAGGAGCTGCGCCGCCGATGCGATCGGATCCGGGCCGCCGGGCAGAGCCTCGGGCTGGTGCCGACCATGGGGGCGCTGCACGCTGGCCATCGTCGATTGATCCAGAGGTCGAGAGCGGACTGCGACCGGACGGTGGTGAGCATCTTCGTCAACCCGACCCAGTTCGGCCCGGGCGAGGACTTCGACCTGTATCCGCGCTCCCTGGACGCCGACCTCGCCGTCTGCGCCGAGCTGGGGGTGGACCTGGCCTACGTTCCGAGCGAGGCCGCCATGTACCCGGAGGGGTTCGCCACGCGGGTCAATCTGCGGGGGGCGCTCGTCGAGACCCTCGAGGGGGCTCACCGCCCGGGGCACTTCGAGGGCGTGGCGACGGTGGTGACCAAGCTCCTGGTCACTGCCCGGCCGGATCGCGCCTACTTCGGGCACAAGGACGCCCAGCAGTGCGCCATCGTCCGTCGCCTCGCCGCCGACCTGAACGCCGGGACCGAGATCGTCATCTGTCCCACCGTCCGTGACGCGGACGGCCTCGCCCTCTCCAGCCGCAATGCCCGGCTCGATCCCGCGGAGCGGCGCCAGGCCCTCGCCATCCCGGCCGCCCTGTCCGCCGCCGATGACGCCTTCCGGCTCGGGGAGAGGGACGCGGAGGCGATCCGCGATCTGGTCCTCTGGCGCCTCGCCGAGAGCCCCGGCCTGGCCGTGGACTACGTGGCCGTGGTCGACGCGCTGACCTTCCTCCCCGTCACGACGATGCACGTTCGGTGCGAAATTGTCATCGCTGCTAGAATGGGGGGGGTCCGGCTGATCGATGTGCTCACGCCGGGAGCCGATGAGAGGCTGGTCGTCGGTGTGGGGGATTGACCCCTGTTCGGCCTGGATTCGGAGAGGAGCGAAGCGTGCTGCGCACCGTCGTCAAGGCCAAGATCCACCGCGCCACCGGCACCCTCACCGAGGCGATGACGCTCTGACCGTGACTGCCAGACTTCGAGGATCGGCCCCCGACATCGTGGTCGTGGGCGGTGGCGTCGCCGGGCTCGCCGCCGTGCTCACCGCCGCCCCGCGCGCCCGCGTGCTGGTGGTCAGCAAGGGCAGCACCGACGACGGCTGCACCGCGGCCGCCCAGGGCGGGATCGCCGCCGCGGTCGGCCCCGACGACTCCCCGGAGCTGCACTTCGAGGACACCATGGCCGCCGGTCGCGGCCTCTGCGACGAGCGGGCGGTGCGCCTGATGGTCGAGGAGGCGCCGGCCCGGGTGGCCCAGCTGGCCGACTGGGGCGTGGCATTCGACCGCAACGGGGACGGCGTCGACCTTCACCGGGAGGCTGCTCACAGCCGGGCCCGGGTGCTCCATGCCGGCGGCGACGCCACCGGCGCGGCCATCGAGTCCGCGCTGCTGCAGCGCCTTCACGAGAGCGGCGCCACCGTCCTCCAGGGTCAGGTGGTCACCGAGCTGGTGCGGGACGGCGACCGCTGCGCCGGGGTCGAGCTCTGCGATCCCGCCTCCGGGGAGAGGGCGCGAGTGGCGGCGGGTGCGGTGATCCTCGCGACCGGTGGGGCATCCGCCCTCTGGCGGCACACCACCAACCCGGCCGGGGCCACCGGCGACGGCATCGCCCTCGCTTACGAGGCGGGCGCCGACGTCGCCGACGTCGAGTTCATCCAGTTCCACCCCACCGTCCTCGCGCTGGCGGGAGCTCCCGCCTTCCTCATCAGCGAGGCGGTCCGCGGCGAGGGTGGTCTGGTCGTGGACGCGGACGGGCGCCGCTTCCTGCAGGACGCTGACCCCCGCGGCGAGCTGGCCCCCCGCGACATCGTCGCAAGGTCGATCTGGGAGGAGATGGCGCGGAGCGGCAGCGCATCGGTGTTCCTCGACTGCCGCGGCGTCGGCGCGCGCCTTGCCGAGCGCTTTCCGACCATCGTCGCCACCTGCCGGAGCCACGGCGTCGACCCCGTCGAGCAGCCCATCCCGATCGCTCCCGCCGCCCACTACACCATCGGCGGCGTGGTCACTGACCTGGACGGGGCGACCACGGTCCCCGGCCTCTACGCCTGCGGTGAGGTCGCCCGGACCGGGGTCCACGGCGCCAACCGGCTGGCGAGCAACTCGCTGCTCGAGGGCCTGGTCTTCGGGCGGCGCGCCGCCCTGGCGGCCGTCGCCGGGCTCGCCGGCCGGCGCACCGGGTCCGTCACCGAGCTTCCCGCCGTGGCGGTGGAGACCCGGCTCGCCGATCTCGCCGCCGAGCAGGAGCTGCGCGAGCTGATGTGGTCGGCCTGCGGCATCAGCCGCACCGGCCCCGCCCTCACCGCCGCTGGGGCGGTGATCGCGCAGATGGGGGAGGAGGGGGAAGAGGGCATGGCCTGGCTCGCGCTACGGCGCGGCCGGCTCGCCCGCACCGCGGCCCGGCTCATCGTCGAGGCCGCGCTGTACAGAGAGGAGAGCCGGGGCGCTCACCACCGTGGTGACTTCCCTTCGAGCATCGACCGCTGGCGTGTGTCCCACGTCATGCGGAAAAAGAGAGGAGTAGCGGTTGTCCACGACCCTGCAGCCCATCACTGAGACGCTCGCCCCCGAGTACCTCGACATCCTCATACGTGCGGCCCTCGAGGAGGATCTCGGGGCCGGCGACGTCACCACCGATGCTCTCATCCCCCCGGCCATGACCTGCCGCGGCAAGGTCGTCTGCAAGCAGGACGGTGTGATCTGTGGGCTGTCCCTGGCGCGCCGCGCCTTCGAGCTGCTCGACGAGCGGGTGCAGTTCGACGCCAAGGCCAAGGACGGCGACAAGGTCCAGGAGGACCAGATCGTCATCCGCCTCTATGGTCCCGCGCGGGCCATCCTCAAGGCCGAGCGGGTCGCCCTCAACTTCCTCCAGCACCTCTCCGGGATCGCCAGCATGACCGCCCGCTACGTCAAGGCGGTCGAGGGCACCAAGGCGACCATCCTCGACACCCGCAAGACGACCCCGGGGCTGCGCTCGCTGGAGAAGTACGCCACCCGCATCGGCGGCGCCGACAACCACCGCTTCGGCCTCTACGACGCCATCCTCATCAAGGACACCCACCTTGCCCTGGTGGGCGGGGTCACCCCGGCGCTGCGCGCCATCCGCAAGGCGTACCCCGAGGAAGACGTGATCGTCGAGGTCAGCTGCTTCCAGGAGCTCCAGCAGGCGCTCACCGACAAGGCGCCTCGCATCCTCCTCGACAACTTCTCGCCGGGCCAGGTGCGCGAGGCGATGGGCCTGATCCGGGGCCGCGCCATCGTCGAGGTGAGCGGCGGCGTCCAGCCGGGCAACGCCCGGGCGTATGCGCTCGCCGGGGTGGACTTCATCTCGGTGGGGGCGTTGACTCACAGCGCGATCGCCCTGGACCTCTCGTTGAAGGTGACCCGCTACTAGGGATCCGTCACCAGGGACCCGTGACGTGTCGTTGCGGCCGATAAGGACTGAAGTGTCCATAACCGCGCGGAGCCGTGGGGGTGGTGCTTCGTTTCGGCCCGGCCGTCCGAGCGCCCTGACTGGCGCTCGGCGTCCTCTGCTCGGCGGCATTGCAACTGCCGCCTGCGCAGAGCCTTCGCTGCGCACGCACCCCCGCGTCTCCTGAGGGCTGCCGAGCCTCAGGAGCGCTCGGCCGGGCTCAGTTCATGGACTGCCCGGACATTCGAAGCCCGGAAGAGGTGCCGGTCCGCCCGAGGGGGCTGGTGATCCTATGAAGACGGCATCAGTGCGCACGAGCACCTCCACGTCTCCGAAGACGCTCTCCTGCCGAAGTACCTTGCCCGTCGCCGCAGAGGTTACCGTGACGAGCCATGGCTGTCTCGGGGCGGATCTCGTGTCGATTTGGGCGCCGCTCCCGCACCCGACGCTCGTGGCCGGACCGTGCGACCACGGAGTGACCACCACGTTGGGACCGTCGATATCGTCGACGATGAAGATGGACGGCGGGGGTAAGAACCCGCAGGCCACCCACCCCGCCAGGCAAAGACACACCAGCACGATGGCGGCGACGATGCGGCGTTTCATCGCGCCCTCTCCCACCGGCCAGGCCAACAGCCCTGGTCACGCTTGGGACCGATGGTCACCACTACCCCTCCAGGACGGCGATCAGCTCCTCCTGGATGAGGCCGAGGGCGAGCAGCACCCGGAACTCCGGGGAGCGCCGCACGGCGTCGTCCGCCTGCTGCTCCCAGCCGTCCTTCTCGACGCCCATGATGCCGCCCGCCGTGATGCGGAGCAGGTTGAGGCCGCGTGCCCAGGCGAGCGCCTGCTCCTCGGTGAGCACGGTCACGTCCTCCCCCGAACCGATGCAGTCCCGGATGACGTCGAGGTCGGCCTCCCGGCTCCGCTCGATCTCGGGGCGCACCCAGCGGTCGTACTCGGCCTGGAACTCGGGATCGTCGTAGGCGACGGGGACGGTCGGGCGGACCTGGCCGAGGCTCGGGGCGAGCTGCCCGACGATCATCACCAGCGCCGCCCTCTCATCGGCGTCGAGAATGATCTGGATCCGCCCGCGCCGCTTGCGGACCTCGGCCACCGGCGGCCTACCCGCGGCCCATGGTCGCCTGGAGGCCAAAGCCGTGGAGGCGGGACACCGAGACCTCGGCCTGCTCCCGCGGCTGGGTGGCGACCACCGCCTTGCCCTCGTGGTGCACCTGCAGCATCAGCTTGGTCGCCGTCTCGAAGTCGTAACCGAAGAGCCGCCGGAACACCAGGACCACGTACGACATGAGGGTGATCGGGTCATTCCAGACCAGCACGTCCCAGCCCGGGTCGCGAACCGTGTGCTCGCTGCCCGCCGGGGCCTCGATGGGCGTCTCGGCAGGGGCGGGAGGCTGCGCTGTCGACGGTGCCATCGGCTTCCAAGGTTAGTCCACTCGGAGGCCAACGCGGTTCCAGATGGAGAGCCGATCCGGGAAGGGAGGCCGAGGGTCGGAACCCTAGCTGGCAGATCCCACGTCGGAGAGCTTGAAGATGTCCTTCCACACCGCGAAGGCGGTCTCACTCTGATGGGCGGCGGTCGGCCCCTCGAGGACTGCCTGGAGCGGCAGCTCGCAGTTGTGGCAGATGATCCAGATCGGTCCCGGCTCGCTGATGCGGCGCTCCAGCCGGTGCTTGTGCCCACACTCTTCGCAGGTGATCGTGACCCTCATGGCTCACCGAGGGTCGCATGGCGGTGCGACGCCATCCCCGAGGGTCCTGTATTGCCCCGGTCACGAGGTGCAACGATCTCCTGACAGTCGGCGCCGGCAGGCTGCTGGCCCACCCACCGGCATCACGTCACACGCCGCCATCGCCGCGACGGGTAGTGCGTTTTCACCGGTCGGACGGGTGCGGCGTCACCCGCTCGAGGCCGTGCCGGCACCGCGCGGGTGGGTCACGGCGCCGTCCTGATCGCTGCTGCAGCACCGCGCGGGTGCGTCCAGCGCCCTCCCGCCCCTGTCGCGGTACCCTGATAGACTGCCCGTGTCGCACGGTAACGGTGCAAACGCGCCCGTTCTTCGCCTCCAAGCGACACCATTCCGGGCCCCAGGGCCCACATCCCTCGGCAGCACGCTCCCCCGAGGTGCACGGCGAGAGAGACAGGAAGGAGACAGTTGGCCCCCAGCGTTGAAACCCCGGAGCGCGAGCCGCTCACCATGGAGGACCTTCTCCGCGAGGAGGAGGGCAACGTCAAGTCCCTTGCCTATGGCGACATCGTCGAAGGCGTGGTGGTGCGGGTCGATCCCGATGAGGTGCTGGTCGACATCGGGGCCAAGTCGGAGGGCGTGATCTCCAACCGGGAGCTCTCCGGCAGCAACGAGGCCGCGGTGGTCCTGGTCTCCGGCGAGC
>PLAX01000116.1:0-3291 GCA_003135255.1 Candidatus Dormiibacterota bacterium
AAGGGGCTGGAGGCTGCCCGTTGCTCCGCCCATGGAGCGCACGTAGACGGGCATCGTCGGCGTCCCGCCGGTGGAGCAGACGAGCGACGCGACCGCCTCCGCGTGGGCCGCCGCCCCCTTGGCGCGAGAGTCCGGCTTGAACATCCACTGGGAGCTGTCCGGGGCCTGGTGGAAGCTCTTGGCGTGCATCCCGCCGACCGACGGGGCGGCGACGGGGGTGAGGGCGAGCGCCTCGACCTCAGCGTCGCTGCGTCGCGCGGGGATCGCCGAGATGGAGGCGCTGTAGTGGGCGAGCGCCGCCTCTACCGCCTTCTGTTTGGCGAGGAAGGTCCGCTGAGACGGAGCCTCGGCGGCCTTCTTGGGTAGGGAGCTGCTCGGAGGGGGTGGGCTTGCCGTTGCGGCCGCCGGCGCGGGCACTGCAGGCTTCGCGAGTGCCTCCTCAGCAGCCTGGAGCTCGGCGAGCGTGATGCCGTAGGCGGTGGAGCCGCTCGCGATGTCCTTCCAGCGCTCGATGGCCTTGGCCTGGATCGCAGCCTTGGCCGGGGAGCCGGAGAGATAGGTGGGATTGAGCCAGAAGGCGAGTGGGTGCTCGCTGTTCGGGGTCAGCCCTACCAGGGTCGGGTGCTGGAAGCCCTGGCTCAGTGCCGCCGCCTGGAGCCATGGGGCGGGAGCCTTCTGCAGTGGCGCGGCACAACCCTTCACCAGCGCCTGGTGGAGTGGCTCCTTCTCGGAGGGGTCGAGCTGGTGGGTGGCCGCGAAGCAGAGAGNNTCGTGAGCTTCGCCCAGAAAGCCTCCTTGGCCTGGACGTCAGCCGGCGAGACCGTCGTCGCCGGCGCCTCTGCCTGTGCGGCAGCGACTCCATGGGCGGGTGGGCCGCCAGCACCGGCGAGGGTGGGCGCCACCGAGAAGCTCTCGTGTGCCTTCTTCGATCCAGAACCCAACGTCTTTCCTCAGCTGACGAGCGCCAGGTCGACGAGCGCTTCGACCGCCAGCGCCAGCGATGGCGCCTCGGGCGATTCCACCTCGGTGATGTCGCGGGTGATGCCGTTGGCGGTCTCCACCCAGTGCTCGACCAGGTCCTCGTCGAGGGCGCCGGCGCCTCGAGCTCGCTCGAGATCTTCGCGCCAGCCCTGCACGTCGACCTCCTCGAGGAGTGGGATCCAGGAGAAGTGGCTCTCCCACTGGGCGCCGGCCGACGGTCCCTCGATACCGAGCGCCCCGACCACCCGCACCGCGGCGCCGGTGGGGCCGTGACCCATGAGGTAGAAGCAGCGGCGACGCATCGGCTTCAGCCCTCCACCAGGCGCGTGTAGAAGCGCACGTTGGCGGCGAAGAGGTCCGCTTTCTCGGCGTGCCGGACCTCCCAGCCGTGCTCGGTGATCACCTTGCCGTGGAGGGCCCCCTGGATCGCGTTCTGGCTCACCAGGACGAGCGACGCACCGAAGAGCTGTCGCAGCGTGGCGATGCGAGACGCGCGGGAGGAGCCGTTCACGATGACGGCGATACCCGGCGGAAGCTGTGCAGCGAGGTACGAGAGCCCGGGGAGCCCCATGAGCCGCCACTCGGAGTCCGTCCTCAGCGTCTGAAGGTTGAGGGCGATCGCGGGGGGGTGGGCCTTCTCGCACCAGGCGACCCAGCGCTCGAGGTCCTCGCGTCGGAACCAGTAGAGGTTGGGGACGGCGGCGACCCCGGCCGCGGCCAGCTCCTCAGCGACCATGAGGGAGCGACGGAAGTTGATGAGGTGTTCGGCCCGCGGCTGGTTGCCGTACATCGAGAAGTTGGGGGCGAGCACCAGATCCCAGCCCTGGGCGGCGATCGCCTCGATGAGCCGGTCCGCCTTGCGCAGTGTCCAGAAGGCCTCGACCAGGGGATCCTCACCGTAGCCGACGAGAACCGCGAGCTGGTCGTCGCGGAGCCCCAGCGCGGCGTGGGCCCCGAGCTCGGTCAGGCTGGGGCTGAGCTGGTGGGTCCGTGCTGAGAAGACCTGGCGCAGCCGGAAGCCGTACGCCGGACAGCGGGCGACCCGGTCCAGCTCGGCGACGTCGCTCCCCTCGAGGAGGGGGATGAACCGAGGAAGGAGAGGCAGCGGCGTCCTGATGGAGATGTCGTCGAAGCGGAGGGTGCCGCCAACGTCTCGCATCCAGGCCTCTATGTCCGTTCTGCTGCCGCAGCGGATCGGGCACGTCCGGCAGCCGCCGGGGGTCGCCGCCCCCTCCGTGCGCGAGCAGCCGCAGTACGTGCAGTCGCTGTTGCATCCGGAGCAGATGGGCTCGACGGCGGTCGGGTTGCCGGTGAAGAAGGGGCAGACCCGGCAGTCGCAGCCGCGGGCTGGAACGAGGACGTTGGGGGCAGCGCGGGGAGCCGCGGTCATATCGCCGCTCCCAGGAGGTGGAGCAGCTCCTCGCCCAAGAGGCGGAGCGATCCGGCGGCGTAGCGGTCCATGGAGTGGCCGGAGCGCATCCCGTCGAGGAGGGCCCGCAGCGAGGCGATCGCCGCGGTGGCGAGCTCGCCGGCGAGCTCCTGCGGCGGAGCAGCTGCAGCTGTCCCAGAGAAAGGGGGCCCCGCCGCGACGAGCTCGTCCTCACCCTCGTCGTTCGAGTCGACCTCACCGTGGCTGAGNNTGACGGCCGGCGTTGAGCCGGGCGTAGGCGGAGCGGGCCCAGATGGAGACACCCTCGGCATCCATCTCCGCCGACACCTCGGAAGGCAGTGCAGCGAAGGCCGCGACCACCTCGCGCGCCTTCCGCGGGGAGAGCTGGATGCCCAGGCGGGCGAGCACCTCTGACCACGGCGCTGCGAGCTCGGGGCGGGGCCCGCGGAGCCCCTCGAGGCNNCGACGCCGGCGGCGAGGAGCTTCTGCTGGAGCACGGCGCAGCGCTCCAGGAGGAGCCCGGCGCCCAGCTCGCCCGGCTGAAGGTCGGCGCGGCCCAGGTTCTCGGTGAGTTGCCAGACGCGCCGCTCGTCCTCGCTGAGAGGGCCAGGGGCGATCACCGACGGGACGTGCGCGAAGTGCGGATTGTCGGGGTCGTTGACAGAGCCCCAGCGCACCGCCCGCAGTCGGCGCTCCCCCGCCACCAGGAGGCGCTGGGCGCCGCGCTCCTCCACGAGGACCGGCTGCAGCATGCCGACCACGGAGATCGACGAGATCAGGTCCATGAGGTTGGCGGGCGCCATCGAGCCCTTGCCGATTGCGCCCCGCCCTTGGACCTCGACCGAGAGGGCGCCCTCGCCGGAGACGGGGAGCAGCTCGAAGCGCCGCCGAGCCAGGCGGGCCGAACTCTGGAGCCGACG
>PLAX01000116.1:3319-3659 GCA_003135255.1 Candidatus Dormiibacterota bacterium
GCTTCCCGGGAAGCGCTGCCGTGGCGACATCCTCGGTGGTGAGCACCGCACCCTGTCCTTTCATTCTTCGAGCAGCCTCGACGCCAGGGCGTCCGCGGCCAGGAGCCGGTGCCGCTCGGCGACGTTGACCAGCTGCTGGAGGAGGCGGTGGGGCTCGCACTCGTCAGAGCACCTCCGATGGCGCAGCTCCTCCTGATCGAGCGCGGCCTCGGCCTGGCGGTGCGTCTCTGCGGCGCTTCCATAGGTGGCGAGGAGGTGTGCCGGAACCGCGAGCGCCACGCGCGCCGAGGCTGGATCTCGGAGACGGGAAACCATGGTCATCGCTCCTCCGCCTCGCGTC
>PLAX01000151.1 GCA_003135255.1 Candidatus Dormiibacterota bacterium
CGCCCGATCGTGTCTCGATGGCTTCTCCGCCCGTGAAGTCTCAGCGGAGAGGATCATAGATGGGAGCGTGGGCCGAGCCCACACCGGCCGGCGCAGGATGCTCGGCGCGCAGTTCACTTCGGCGGCCCGGCTGGCTCGCAGGTCGCGGAGGGTTTGGGTGTGACGATGCGGGTGGCTTGGTTCGGGCACGCGGGAGGACGCCGGGCCGACGGGCTCACCACCTACAGCGACCAGACCGTCACCTCCCTGGCCGCGGCCGGCTGTGAGATCCGCTTCTTCCACCACGATTTGGACGGCGACAGCACTCCCGTCGCCGACGTCGTGGCGCTCGAGGGGGTCCGTTTCAAGACGGTGACGCTGCCGGCTCCTCGCACCCTCGCCCGGATCGAGCGGGCCCTCGCCGACTTCCGTCCCGACGTCGTCCATTGCTCCGTGAGCGTCTCCCTCCTCGACGGGGCGGTGGCCCGGGTGGCGCGCGGTCTGGGCGCCGCGACGGTGGCGACCTGCCACCTCCCCTACGCCCCGGCGCAGAGCGCCCGGGGCCGGGTGATGCGCCGCCTCTACCACTACCATGCCCCCCGCCTCCGGGAGTACGACCGCTGCATCGCCCTCTCCCACGACCAGCGCGACCTCCTGGTGTGGGCCGGGGTCGCGCCGGATCGCGTCGTGGTGATGCCCAATGCCGTCGACACGCAGCGGATCTGCCCCGGGCCCTCTGCGCTGAAGCAGGCCCTGGGCGCCGAGCTGATGGTCTCCTTCCTCGGCCGGCTGGACCCGGAGAAGCGGGTGGAGGAGCTGATCCGCTCCTTCCTGGCCCGCCGCTGGCCGTCCGACCACCTGCTCGTGATCGCCGGCAATGGGAGCCAGGATCGCCGGCTTCGTGCCATCGCCGGGGCCGAGGGGCCGGTGCGCTTTCTGGGGATGGTCACACGGCTGGAGGACCGCCTGGAGCTGCTCCGGGCGACCGATCTCTTTGTCCTTCCCTCGACCGCGGAGGGACTTTCACTCGCCCTCCTGGAGGCGATGGCGGCGGGCTGCGCGATCGTCGCCACCGATGCCGGCGAGCACGGGGCGGTGCTGGACGGCGCCGGCCTGGTCATCCCGCTCCACCCCCTGGAACCGGCCCTGGGTGAGGCCATGGAGCGGTTGCGCGCCGACCCCGAGGCCCGTCGGAGACTCGGTGAGGCCGCCCGCAGCCGGGCCGTCGCCCATCACGGCCTCGAGGCGTACGTCGCGGACCTCCTCGGCGTCTATGCGTCGGCCATCGCCGGGCGCGAGGTCGGCAGCGCGCCGCGGTAGGGCCGGACCCGGAGCGGTCAGGGGTGTGACGCGGTCGGCTCGAGGCCGGCGGGCCCGCCCTCCTCGTCCGTGGGCAGGCGTGCGTGGAGCGTCGTGCCCGCATCGGGCACCGATCGGACCTCCAGATCACCCCCCGCCTCGCGCGCCAGGTCATGGATCAGGCTGAGACCGAGGTGCCCTGCCTCCAGCTGCTGGTGGCGCCGGTCCGCCGTGAAGCCGACGCCGTCGTCGACGATCCGAAGGTCGAGCCTCCCGTCATCCTTGACCACGGCCACCAGCACACGCCGGGCGTGGGCGTGCTGGTCGACGTTGTGGAGCGCCTCCTGGGTGATGCGGTAGGTGGCGTTGAGCGCGGTGCCCCGGACGTCGCCGACCGACTCGTCGACCTCGATGGTCACCTCGATCCCCGCCTCGCGCAGCGGGTCGGCGAGATCGTCGAGGGCGGCGGCGAGCCCGATCTGCTGAAGGTCGGGAGGGGCGATCTCGCGGAGCAGGGTGCGCAGCTCGTCGATCGCCTCGGCGGTGGCGTCCGCGGCGTGCAGCATCGCCCGGCCCTCCTCATCCTGCCCGGCGCGCGCGCGGAGCCCGAGGGTGACGGCGGCCAGGTCCTGGACCACGCCGTCGTGGAGGTTGCGGGCAATCCGGTGGCGTTCCGCGTCCGATGCCTCCAGGGCCCGGCGGAGCAGCAGCTCCTTCTCTCGGGCGTGTGCCTCCCGCTGCAGCTGCGCGGCGTGGGTGCGTGAGGAGAGCACCAGCAGGGACATCTGGAGCAGCAGCACCGGGACGAGGAGGAGGAGAAAGCCGTCGGCCCCCTCCCGGTCGACGAGCACGACGCCACCGAAGGCGGTGAGGCCGGCACCCAGGAAGTAGGGGAGGACCGAGGTCGCGTTCTGCCCCANNCCCACGTAGGGCAGCACCCGCATCCCCGGCTGGGTGAGCCACTGGACCCCCGCGAGCAGCCAGATGTTGACCACCCAGGAGAGAAGGCCGGCCGCGAGCCCTGCGACTAGGCCAGGCCCCAGCGCGATGCCGCCTCCGGTTATGGCGTGGAACAGCGCCCAGGCGGCCAGCGCGCTCAGAAACTGGTTGGCGGCATTGAAGGTGCCCTTGAACCAGCTCGTCCTCAACCTCGCGGTGGTGCCCGCCCATTCGCTGGCGGCGGCGACCAGCGCCCCGATCGGCCCCGCGGCGAAGGTCAGCCCGAGGTGGGCAAAGATCGACGTCGACCAGAAGCTGGCTACCCCGGAGAGGACTCGGACCGCCGTGGCGGCGAGCAGGAAGGTGGCGCACGCCCCCATCGCGAGCAGCCCCGCGTCCGCGGGAAGTCGGACCGTCATCACCGCCGCCGCCAGGGCCACCGTCGTCAGCAGTCCCACGTAGGCGACGAGCGCCGGCGTGTAGGTGACCGGCGGGCTGGGCGTCTCCTCCGGGAGCCGTGGGATGCGACGGGCCAGCCTGCGCAGCCGCCCTGCGCCCTGGTCGGGCTCGTCCGCTCTCGGCATCACCGGTCGAAGGTGCTGGGTCCGCTCGGCTTCAGACCGGCTGCCTGGGGACCGCCACGACCCGGGGCTCCTGGGAGCCCTCCTCACGCTCGACCTGGACCAGTCCCAGTCGCAGCGCCTTGGTCACCGCCTCCAGCTTGGAGTGGGTCGCCAGCTTGGAGTTGATCCGGGAGAGCTTGTTGCGCAGGGTCGCGTGGCTCATGAAGAGCTGCTGTTCGATGGACGCGTTGTCCCACCCCTGGGCGAGGTACTGGAGCACCTCCAGCTCCCGCGGGTTGAGATCGTCGCCGTAGCCTTGACGTGCCGCGGCCGTGGGGGCGATGAGCTTGGCGACCATGGCCGGCGAGATCGCGATGTTGCCCACCATCGCCCCGCGGATGGCGCTCGGCAGGTGATCAAGGCTCTCCGACTTGCTGATGAATCCGCTGCAGCCGGCCACCAGGGCATCGTCCAGGACCTGGCGATCCTCGACGGCACTGACCACGATGACCCGCGTCCTGGGGTGCTCGTCGCGGATGTAGCGGGCCGCCATGATGCCGTCGCCGTCCGGCAGGTGGTAGTCCATGAGAACCACGTCAACGTGCTTGCGCCGGAGGAACTCACGGGCGTCGTCGAGGCGCTGGGAGATGCCGTCCACGCGCATGTCGGGCTCGTCGCGGAGCGCCCGGGCGAGTGCCTCGGCAAACATCTGGTGGTCCTCGACGATCAGGACCCGGATCAGCGGGTTGGACGACAGCGTGAGCTCGGGAACCGTATCGAAGTCGGGCATCGCAGCACGCAGAGGATATGCTTCATGGGAGCGGAAGAGGCGTGCCGCGGCCCACAGCGTGCGTCGCGTCGATGCCTCGCCATCGGCGCGGGCTCTCACCCCGATCAGATGTTGCACGGCTCAGCTGCCCTGCGGGGCTGCGGTGCCGGCGCGCACCCCCTCCGGTTCCGGGTGCCCGTCGCGGGATCGGGTACGGCCGATGAGGACGGCCAGGGTGACCCGGTGCGGTCGGAGCCAGCCGGTGACCAGCACCACGCACCCCCCGGCCCAGGCCAGCAGCAGGGTCGGCATCCAGCCGAGCCGAGGCGCCACGGCCACGGCGAGCAGACCGCCCGTCAGCATCCCGGCGTAGCCGAAGAGCCACACCGCGCCACTCGCCTGACCGACCCGGTGCGAGGAGACGATGCGGGCCACCTCGGTCATGGCCAGGATCTCGTAGGGGGCCGATGCCAGGCCACTCAGCCCCGCCAGCCCGATGTCGAGCCATGCCGTGCCGACCAGCGCGAAGGCTCCGAGCGGTACCAGCTCGCCGAGGGTCAGCAGGGCCATGGTCCGCGATCCCAGCCCCCGATGCCGGGTCCGGAGGAGCGCCACGGCGCCGAGAAGGTTGCCGGCCCCGATCGCCGCGTATACCCAGCCGGCTGCCGCGGCACTGCCGAAGCGCTGCTGCGCCGCCGCGGGGAGGACCGCCTGGAGACAGGTGATGGTGGCGAAGATCCCGAGCTGGGCGAGGGCGAGCTGGCGCAGGAAGGGTCGATGCAGCACCAGTCCGATCCCGGCCCAGGGGCCCGTCCCACCCTTCTCCTCTTCGACCACGGTGGCTCGGCCGAGGCGGGGCAGGCCCGCGAGGAGGGCAGCGAGCGCCAGGAAGGTGAGGGCGTCGGTCGCCACCAGCCAGGCGGCCGAGNNAGCCCGTCCCGAGCAGGCCGAGCAGTCCGGCGGCGAGCCCGGGCCCGACGACGAGGGCCACCGAGTCCACGGTGCCGACCGCGGCGTTGAGCCGGGCCACACCCGCCGCCGGCACCAGCCGGGGGATGGCCGCCTGGCCGGCGGGCTGGGCGGCGCCGCCGGCGGCCTGGGTCACAGCCAGCAATGCCAGCACCAGCGGGACCGCGTTGGCGCGGAGTGCCACCGCCAGAGCGCCGGTGATGCAGGCCCTGGAGACGTTGAGGATGACCAGGGTCGGCACCGGGCCGCAGCGGTCGGCGAGGCGCCCGCCGGCCAGCGCCCCCACCGGCCGCGGCGCCACCCGGAGGAGGATCGCCAGGGCGGGGGCGGCCAGGCTGCGGGTGAGTGTGTAGAGGGCGACCGCGACCGCCACGGTGGTGAGCCAGTCGCCGCAGTTGGAGATGGCACGGCCGGCCACGAAACGGGTGGTCGCTCCGGGCCGCATCGGGGGCCTGCCGGCCGGACGCTCCGGCCGCGCGGCGGGCACATTCGACATGTGTATCTCGGTCCGTGTCGTCACCGGTCACCCGTTCCGGGATCGACCCTATCGGTCGAGGCCCGGGCTCCCCGCCGCCGGCAAGGGGGAGATGGGCGGGCGCCGGATGTAGGTCGCCCTGCGGCGCCCGCCCGAAGGGGATGAGGAATTTCTGTGGATCAGCCCCAGCCGTTGAACACGTCGCATACCTCTCGCTCGTTCTGACACGCGCCGGCCGGGTCCCTGTCGTGAGCCTGCCGTTTGCGTGTGCAGCCACTGCGGTCTGCGCCACTGATCTTCATTCCGAAAGGCGAATTGGCATAGACGCCGATGTCCCCAATCGGGCGCGCGAATGCACCCGAATTTGCTGCCGTCCGTCAGTGCACCGACTGCTGTCACGGGGGAGGGATGCGCCTGCACCACCGCGGCCGACGCAAATGCACTACGACCGGGCTGTGCACCCTGCTGGCCGGGCGGGGTGGGGAGCGCCGATCATGGGGCTGGGCGCGCGGGGGAGCCGCCGCGCCCGGCCGGGAACGCTCAGCTCGTCCTGAGCCCCGGGACGCTCCGCCCCACCGACCGGGTGCCGGTCACCTCCAGCACGCCTGCCTCCGTGGGCCGGGCGAGCCACCATCCCTGCCCCAGCTCGGCGCCCAGATCCCGGGTCTGACGGGCCGCCAGCTCGTTCTCGACGCCCTCGGCGATGACGGCGGCCCCGCTCGCGTGCGCAAAGGAGACCACCGCCTTGATCGCGGCCCGCGACCCCGCGTGCGACGCGGTCATGGTCAGGCTCCGCGCGATCTTGATGAATTCCGGGTTCGCCGCGGTGAGCAGTTCCAGGGTCGAATGTCCGTCGCCCACGTCGTCGAGGGCGAAGCGCACCCCGTGGTTGCGGTATTCGGCGAGGACCTGGCGCACCCGGGGGAGATCGGTGATGATCTCCCGCTCGGTGATCTCCAGAACCAGCTGCTCGGGGCGGCCTCCGGCCGCCTCGAGGACGAGGAGCACCTGATCGGCACCGTGGACCGGGTCGAGCAGGGTCAGGGCGCTGACGTTGAGGAAGAGCGCCCAGGGAGCGAACAGGCCCCAGGGGGCACCGGCGATGGCGAGCCTCCTGCAGAGCCAATCCAGGTCGCGCATCCGCCCGCTCCGCTGCGCCTCCGCGAAGAGGTCCTCGACGCTCTCGCCGGCCCGCATCTCAGGAGGACGGGCCAGCGCCTCGTGACCGATGACCGTGCCGTCGTCCAGGCGGCAGATCGGCTGGTAGACCATCCGCAGCTCGCCACGGCGGATGGCGCGGTCGACCCGGGCCGCCCACTCCGAGCGGCGTGAGAGCCCGGGGGCGAGGTCGACGGTGCCGCCGCAGACGCGGTCCCGCCCCGCCTCCTTGGCCTGGTAGAGGTGGGAGTCGGCGAGACGCGCCACCCCTCGGGGGTCGGCGCCCGATTCGCCGACCGCCCAGCCCACGCTGACCCGCGCCTGCCCGTGGGGGACGGAGATGGCGTGGACGGCGGTGCGCATCCGTTCCGCCGCCGCCGCGGTCTCGTCGGGGCCGATGCCGACCATGAGCGCGGCAAACTCGTCCCCCCCGACGCGCGCCACCACGTCCCAGCCTCGAAGGCTGGAGCTGAGCGTCTGGCCGACGGCCCGGAGCATCGTGTCTCCCGCCTCATGGCCGAATTCGTCATTCACGCGCTTGAGGCCGTCGACGTCAATGGCGCAGATGGCGAAGCGCTGCCGGGGGATGGTCGCCAGCAGCCGGTCGAACTCGCGCCGGTTGCGCAGCCCCGTGAGGGGGTCGGTGGCGGCGACCTCGGCCAGCCGGGCCATGCTCTCGCGGAGCGCCGTCTCGGTCCGCCGCCGCTCCACGACGTGCCCGAGCTGGCGGCCAAAGTCGAGCATGACCTCGACGGCCGCGGGCCGTAGCCCTGCCGCGCCGGGCCCGAAGAGGTCGATGACCCCGACCACGGAGTCGTCGACCAGGATGGGGAAGCCGGCAGCTGCGGTCAGGCCCCGAGCCGCCGGAGCGTCGCGAAAGCCGGGGTCGGCCGCGAGGTCGGGGATGATCACCGGTGCCACGGCCGCCCAGACCCGCCCGGGCAGGTCGCTGCCGAGCCCCGGCTCGAGGTCCCATCGCTCCCGGCGGAAGTCGCCCATCTCTGCCGCCGGGGCCCACCAGGCGCCGCGCCGGACGAGCACGCCCCGATCGCGGTCCAGCAGCCACGCCTCCCCGCCCCACAGCCCCAGGGCGCGCGCGACGGTCTCGAGGATGCGCGGCGCGCCCGCCTCGAAATTCGGCGTGGCGTTGAGGATGCGGGTGGTGGCGATCTGCATGGCCCGCAGCTCGTCGGAGAGCCGCCTGGCGGTGATGTCGCGTACCAGGAGGACCACCCGCGGTCTCCTGCGCAGCCGCACGGTCCGGGTCGCGATCTCGAGAGAGAGTGGGCGGCCGTCCTTGGCGACCATGCGCAGGGGGAACCTCCGCCCGCCGGCCTCACCGGAGGCCGGCGTCAACCGCGCCACTCCCGCCTCCCGCTCCTCGGGTGGGAGCAGGGGGACGAGGGAGTCCATGGCGAGCATCTCGTCCGGCTCGTACCCGGTGATCGCGGCCCATGCGGCGTTGACCTTCACCGGGCGGCCCCGCTCCAGGACCACCAGCCCCTGCCCGAGATCGCCCGTGGCCTCGGTCAGCGACTCCCAGAACCGCGCCTCGTCACCCGGCCGTGGGAGGGAGCGGCCCCACCCCCGAGCCCGGGCCAGCGCGGCCGTCAGCAGGCGCGCCGGAAGGTACCGCTCCGCGGCCGCGACCCGTCCCGACAATGCCATACCTCCGGCCACACGAGCTCGAGCCCAGCCGCTCTCCGCCCGTTGGTGACCCGTCCTTCTAACGATCGTATGGACGTGACTGGTCCCGGAGATGACATCAGGGTGAATTCTTCGTGAAGCCACCGCGGGTCGCCCCCCCGCGACTCCGCCATTGCTGTTACGGCCGAGAGGCCCTANNGCCTCGGCGTCGGTCATGGTGAGCGGCGGGTTGAGGACCACGGTGTCGCCGAGGGGCCGGACGACCACGCCGCGGCGGCGCGCTGCCAGGATCACCCGGCGGCCGGTCCGGAGCGCCGGGTCGAGAGGCGTCGCGCCGTCCCGCAGCTCGATGCCCGTCATCACCCCCCTGCTCCGGACCTCGAACACGCCCGGCAGCGGCGCCACCCGCTCGGCGAGCAGGCCGGCGAGCGTGGCCGCCAGCCGCCGTGCCGATCCCAGGGTGTCCTCCTCCTCGAAGAGCTGCAGCGAGGCGCGGGCGACGGCGCAGGCCACCGGGTTGCCAGTGTAGGTGTGGCCGTAGTAGAGGGTGCGGTGCTCGGCGTAGGGAGCCGTGAAGCGGTCAAAGAGCTCCTCGGTGGTGAGCACCGCGGAGAGCGGGAGGTAGCCGCCCGTCAGCCCCTTGCCCAGGCAGAGGATGTCGGGCGCCACCCCGGCGCCGCCAGACGCGAAGAGGTCGCCCGTCCTGCCGAACCCGGTCGCCACCTCGTCGGCTATGAAGAGGGCACCGTGCCGCCGGGCCAGGGCGGCCGCCTGCGCCAGCCACCCGTCTGAGTGGGTGAGCATCCCCGCCGCGGCCTGGACGCGCGGCTCGACGATCAGAGCGGCGACCTGGTCCCCCTCGCGCTCGAGGAGGTCGGAGAGCGCCCGGAGCGACGCCGTCTCGTCGAGGTGGGGGCTGGGCACGGTGCGAACCGGGAAGAGGATGGGGTCGAGCCCGGTGTGGAAGGGCTCGCTGCGGCCCACGCTCGCCGCCCCCGCGGTGTCGCCGTGGTACGCGTCGCCGAGGGCCACGAAGCGGGCGCGCTCGGGGTGGCCGGCGTGGCGCTGGGCCAGCAGCGCGATGCGCAGCGCCGCCTCGACCGCGGCCGAACCCGCCTCGCAGTAGAAGACGCGGGTGAGCCCGGGTGGCGCGGCCTCGGCCAGCTCCTCGGCGAGCAGGGCTCCCGGCGCGTGGGTCTGGCCCAGGAAGGTGCTGTGCGCGATCCGCCCCAGCTGCTCGCGTGCGGCGCGGTCCAGGGCGGGGTGCGCGTGGCCGTGGACCGTGCACCAGAGGCTGCTGATCCCGTCGAGGTAACGGTGACCCGCCTCGTCGCGGAGCCAGCAGCCGTCCCCGGAGCGGATGACGAGCGGTGCCTCCTCCCGCCAGTCGCTGGTCTGGGTGAAGGGGTGCCAGAGATGGCGCCGGTCGGCGGCGACCACCGCCTCGGTCGGGTCGGTGGTGGGCATGGTGAGAGCCGAGAGGTCGAGCGCCCCGGCGGCCTCCGCCAGCGCGTCGATGCGGGTGGCGTCGCCGAGGTGGGGCAGCACTCCGAGCACGGGCACCCGGCACTGGTCGGCGATCTGGGCGGCGTTCTCGGCGATGAAGGCCGGCTCGTCCCCGGCAGCGTCCACCAGCACGACCCCGATCACCCGCAGCCCGGCGCCGAGCGCCGCCTCGACGGTGAGCGCGGTGTGGTTGATGGTCCCGAGCCCGGCGAGCGCCGCGACCACCACGCCGGCGTCGAGGCGCCGGAGCAGGTCGCGCACCGTCCGCCGGGGAGAGAGCGGCACGAGCAGGCCGCCCACTCCCTCGACCAGGAGCAGCTCGCAGCCGGTGGCCGCCGCCTCGATCGATCGGGCCAGAGCCTCGACGTCCAGCTCCCGGCCCTCCGCGGCCGCCGCGGCGAGGGGAGAGCGGGGCAGTGAGAAGGTGGCGAGCACCGCCTCGGACGCCGCGGCGCCCATCGCCGCTCCCAGCAGGACCGCGTCCTCGGCGTCGGTTCCCGGCGGGACGCCCGTCGCCACCATCTTGACCGCCCGGCAGTCCATGCCGCGCCGCCGCAGCCCGGCGCAGAGGGCGGCGGTGAGCACCGTCTTGCCCACGCCGGTCCCCGTTCCGGTGACCGCCACGATCCGGCCCATCAGACCTGGACTCGCGGGTGACGCGAACCGGACAGCAGGATGAGAGGGGAGCGGGTTTTCACAGGTCACACAGCCAGCAGCTCGATCAGGGCGGCGGCGACACCCTCGATCTCCGCCTCGGAGTGGGCCGCGCCGGCCACCAGCCGCAGCCGGCTCGTGCCCGGCTCCACGGTCGGTGGGCGCAACCCCTGGACCAGGTAGCCGCGCTCCCAGAGCGCCCGGTCGAGCTCCATGGTCCGGACCGGGTCGCCAACCAGGACGGCGACGATGGGGGAGGAGGGGTGGGCCCCGGGCAGAGCCCGCTCCCCGAGCCGCAGCCGGAGCAACCGGGCGCGCTCGTGGAGCCGGAGGACCAGCTCCGGCTCGGCCATCAGCACCTCCAGCGCTGCGCGCGCGGCCGCGACGGTGGGGTGGGGGGGCGCGGTCGAGAAGATGAGCGCCCGGCCACGCTGGAGGAGCAGCCGGCGGACCGGCTCCGCCCCGCAGATTGCCGCGCCGGCCGCGCCCAGGGCCTTGGAGAAGGTGACCACCCGGACCACGTGGTCGCCGGTCACCCCCAGGTCGGCGGCGAGCCCGCGCCCTCCCGGACCGGTCGTTCCCAGAGCGTGGGCCTCNNAGGTCGGCGGCGGCCCCGTCCATCGAGAAGACGGAGTCGGTGACGAGGATCGGGCGCCCCTCGGCGCGGGCCAGGCGGGCCTCCAGGTCGGCGCTGTCGAGATGGCGGTAGACGGCCACCTGCGAGCGCGACGCCCGGCAGCCGTCGATCAGCGAGGCGTGGTTGCCGGCGTCGCTCAGAATGGTCGCGTCGGGGCCGCCGAGCGCCTCCAGGATCGCGACGTTGGCCGCGTAGCCGCTCGGCGCCACCGTGGCGGTGGCGGCGCCGAGGAAGCCGGCGAGCGCCTCCTCCAGGTCGGCGATGGCCCCGTGGCCGCCGGAGAGGTGGCGGGAGCCGGTGGCACCGACCCCCAGCTCCAGGGCGGCCCGCGAGGCCGCCTCGCGCACCGCCGGGTGGATGGAGAGGCCGAGGTAGTCATTGGAGCTGAAGACCACGACGGCCCTGCCGTCGACCGCGCAGCGGGGCTCGCTTCCCCCCTCGCGCCGGCGCAGGCGTCGGAGCAGCCCCGCCCGTTCGTCGGCGAGCAGGGTCTCCTCCGCCCAGGCCAGGGGCGCCGGACTCCCTGACCGCTCGCTAGTCGGCATCTTCCACCCAGGTGTCCCAGCTGGAGGCGGAGATCCCGAGCCCCACCCGCACCCGGGGGAGCTGCCAGAGCGCGGTGCTGTAGTCGTCGGCGGAGTCGTTGACGAGGTCCTGCAGCCCGCCCACGTAGCCGTAGCCCTGGAGGGTGGTGAAGAGCGGCTGCTCCCGGGCGCTGTCGGAGAACTGGGTCGACCCCGGCCATACCCCGGTGTAGGCGATGAACTGGATCGGCTGGGCGCCGATGAGACTCTCCAGGGTGGTCTTGCTCTGGTTGGTGACGGTCTCGAGCTGCTGGCCGGTGGCGTCTCCCGTCCAGAGTGCCACGTTGTCCTTGAGGGTGTGGTCGCCGAAGGAGAAGCCGGTGTCCGCCAGATCGCGCAGCTCGGCCGCGGTCACGTACTGCTGGGGCCCGTAGACGCCGCCGACCAGGGCTGTGCACGGGAAGAAGACGGCGGTGAAGCCGTACTGACGAAGGATCGGCACCGCGTTGGTCCACTGGCTCAGCCGGCCGTCGTCGAAGGTCACCACGAACGAATGGGCTGGCAGCGGCAGCCCGTAGAGGAGGGCGTCGGCCAGGTGCGGCAGCGAGATGCTGGTGGCGCCGATCGAGTGCGCGTAGGCCATCTGGGCCTGGAACTGGCTGGTCAGGGTGGTCAGCCCCACGTCGATCTTCCAGCCGTAGGTGTTGCCCCCGTAGGCGCTCTCCTGCGGCTCCTGGTTCTCCACCAGGTGGTACATGAAGATGGGGACGTCCACCTGGCGGGAGGTGACGCTCGCGGGGACGATCACCGGCGCGTCCATCGACGCGGGGCCCTCGCCCACGACCCACGCCGCTCCCGTGGCGGAGTCGTATTCGACCGATATCTGGGTCATCGAGAAGAGCGCCGCGACCCCCGGCGGAGAGAGCGAAGCCGGGTTCGCGAAGCTCACCCTGACCGGNNGACCGGGAACCGCCAGGTGTCGAGCACCGAGACCGCCGGGCTCTCCGGGTCGTACCAGGTGACCCCTGCGGTGGGCGGCCCGAGGCTGATGGAGGCGATCGGAGCGCCCGAGAACTTGGCCTGCAGCATGGCGGTGCGGTCGCTCTGGCTCGGCCACAGCGCCTGGGCCTCGGGCGCCAGCTCCTCCCACTGCGCGTCCCAGCTCTCGCTCGCGGTCTGGTCGGCGAATTGCTGAGCCAGGGCGGTGACGCTCGGGGTGGCCGAGGGGGTGGGCGTGGCGGTGGGCAGGGGGGTGCTGGGCGAGGAGGTCGGTGACGGACGGTGGGTCGCCGGCGTCGCGACCGGCACGGCGCTGCAGCCCGCGAGGACCAGCGCCAGCGTCAGCAAAGAGCCTCTCCGCCGGAGACGGATCACGAACTTACGCTAGCAGGACGCCGGACGGGCCTGCCCGGTCGTGCCCGAGGACCGCCGGCGGGCGCTCCCGCGCTCGCCCGTTGCCGCTGCCGTGACGCGGTAACCTGTGGCCCCCATGGAGAGCCACGTGCCCGTCCCCTCCGGCGACCGCCTCGAACGTCTCGACCTCCCTGCCCTCGATGCCAAATGGCAGCGGATCTGGGCGGAGCGCGGGACCTACCGCACCGACATGCGCGGGCCACGCCCCTTCTACTGCCTGATGATGTTCCCCTACCCCTCGGCGGAGAAGCTGCACATCGGCAACGCCTTCGCCTTCACCGGTGCGGACATCTACGGCCGCTACCGCCGCCAGAAGGGGGACGACGTCTTCGAGCCGCTCGGCTTCGACGCCTTCGGCATCCACTCGGAGAACTACGCGCTCAAGGTCGGTGAGCACCCGGCCACCCTGACCGCCCGCAACGTCGGGCACTTCCGAGACCAGCTCAAGAAGCTCGGCCTAGGCGCCGACTGGTCCCACGAGATCGACACCACCAGCCCCGACTACTACCGCTGGACCCAGTGGGTGTTTCTCCAGCTCTTCAAGGCGGGGCTCGCCGAGCACCGCGAGGGCCCGGTCAACTGGTGCCCGTCGTGCCTCACCGTCCTCGCCGACGAGCAGGTCGTGAGCGGCGCCTGCGAGCGCTGCGGCACCGCGGTCGAGACCCGTTTCCTCAAGCAGTGGTTCATCAAGACCACCCACTACGCGCAGGAGATGCTCGAC
>PLAX01000066.1 GCA_003135255.1 Candidatus Dormiibacterota bacterium
CCGCGTAGGCGGCGGCACCCCCGCGCAGTTCGATGCCGGCCGCCGAGCCGACGTTGACGATCATCCCGCCCCCGAGAACCGTCATCCGCCGGGCCGCCTCGCGGCTGGGCCACCAGGCCGTCTCCAGGTTCACCCGGAGCATCTCCCGGACCACGCGGGGGGAGGTCTCGACCACCCCGAGAGCCCGAGACCCATCACCCGAGACGATAGCCGCTCCGCGCCCGTGCGGTCGCGAGCCCTCCCAGAGGTTGTTCCCCCTCCAGGCGCGGGCCTGCGCCGGAGAGCGCGGCGGGCGCATAGAATCTGGTCATGCCCATCGAAGGTGAGTACGAGCCCAGCCCCGCCCAGTGGGTCCGCGACCAGGTCGCCGAGTACGAGAGCTCCGGAGGCAAGCGTGGCAACACGCTGGGCAACACGGAGATGCCCGTGATCATCGTCACCATGCGGGGGCGCGTGAGCGGCAAGGTTCGCAAGCTCCCCGTGATGCGCGTGGAGCACGGGGGCGATTACGCAATCGTCGCCTCCAAGGGTGGGACCGCGGAGAACCCGGACTGGTACCACAACCTGGTCGCCAACCCCACCGCGGTGGCCATCCAGGACGGCCCGGAGCCGTTCGACGTCGAGGTCCGCGAGGTGAGCGGCGCGGAGCGTGCTGCGTGGTGGGAGAGGGCGGTCGCCACCTACCCCCCCTACGCGGAATACCAGACCAAGACGTCACGGGTGATCCCGGTCTTCGTCGCCACCCGGGTCTGAGCCCCTAGGGACGGGCTGCGGCCGGACCACCCCGTTGGCGCGCGATCGCGCCGGACGCGCCGTCTCCCCGCCACGGGCAAGGCGGGAGGACGCATTTCGGTGAGATTGGGGTACCCTAGTCTCAGCCGCTCAAATCGGGCGGAAGTCGCTCGTGGTCTCCCTCCTTCTCAACGGACCCGCGCGTCGTGAGTAATCCGAGAAGGACCAGGAGAGACCAGTCATGACTGGTACCGTCAAGAAAGTCGTGCAGGAGCGCGGCTTTGGTTTCATCACCGCTGAGGATGGCGCGGAGTACTTCTTCCACCGCAGCGGCCTCGACCCCTCGCTCAACTTCGAGAGCCTGGCGGTTGGCGAGCACGTGAGCTTCGCCGTCGAGACGAGTGACAAGGGCCCGCGCGCGCGTCAGGTTCGCGCTGCCTAACACTCGGGATTAGGCCCTCCGGCCGGTGCGGGTATCCGCACCGGCCGGGGGCCGAAACCTCTGACCGGGTCAGAGAAGACCGTCGAAGAGGTCCAGCGCGGGCCTTTCCGGTCCGCCCGCTCCGCGGGCGAGGACGAGGCGTTCGAGGCCGAAGGCTGCCTCGAAGAGCTCCGCCACATGGCGGCGAGGACGAGGCCCGGGGTGCCTCCGGCTGAGACGGGCGGCCGGATGGGCCGGGATCAGTCGGTGAGCGCCAGCCGCATCAGGGCGAGATGCCGCACCACCGCGTCGGGACTCCAGCCGTGGCCCCCCTGCTTGTCGACCACCAGCTCGACGTTCTCGAGGGGGGCGACCATCTCGCGGAGGCGTTCGACGTTGACCAGGCGATCGTGCTCGGGGACGATGATCATGGTCGGCTTGGCGCGAGTCCGGACCAGGTCCAGATCCTGACGTCCGAGTGCATCGGCCAGCCACTCGCGTGCTGCGCGCGGGTTGGCACGTCGCTGGTTGAGGTAGTTGACGTCGGCCGTGTACGGATCGACGACCTTGCCCTCGATGGCGATGCGTTTGTAGAGGTCGCTGACAGTGCGGCGGCGGCTGAGCCAGGCCACCTGGGCCCAGAGCGGCCGGACGGTCAGGATGCGCACCTGCCAGCGGTACTGGGCGCGGATCAGCCCCTCCCCGAGGAGTGGGGTGTGCAGGATCAGATGGTCGACGGCGCCCTCGTTGTCGGCGGCCATGGCGCAGGCGACCGAAGCACCCAGGCAGAGGCCGGCGAGGTCGAAGCTGCGAATGTCGAGGTGATCGAGCAGCTCCCAGACCGTGCCGGCCATCGCCTCGGCGGTGTGACGGGAGGGGAGCGGCGCCGACTGCCCGTTGCCGGGCAGATCGGGGGCGATCAGGGTGTGCTGGCTCGCGAGCGCCGCGAACCGGCCTCCGAACTCCTCTCCGGAGCTGATGAAACCGTGGCAGAGCACGAGCGGCTTGCCGGTGCCACCGATGAGGAACCGCAGCCGGCGTCCGCCGAGATCGACGAACCGCTCCTCCATGGGCGGGGCGGCGGCGGTTGAGACGGTCAAGCGCTCACGCTCGATCTCGGAGGCGCGACCATTTCGGTCATCCGCGTCAGAAATCCTGGACCGGGTGGTTGCGTCGAACCACATGACGTGACGCGGCTCCCCGGCCTTCCCATCCCGCGCCGGGCATGAGGGTGCGGACAGCGTCGGTCTGAGGGCACCCATGGTGCCCTACCACCCGGCGCGGCGTCTGCTCGCCGCCGTACCGATCAGGTCGCGCTTCACGCATGCGATCAGACCGCGCCTCGATGAGCGGCACCGTCATGGGGAGGGACGCCGACTCGGTCCAGCTCTCGCTTGATGCTGCCGTAGCACTCGCACGCGACACTCTCCAACCCCTCGCGGTCGAGGATGGAGACGTGCCCACGGTGATAGCGGATGAGTCCCGCGGCCTGGAGTATCCCCGCGGAGAGGGTCACGGTCGCGCGCCGCGAGCCGAGCATCTGGCCGAGGAACTCGTGGGTGATGGCGAAGTCGTCGACGCCGACCCGGTCATGGCTCATCAGCAGCCAGCGGCTGAGACGCTCCTCGTTGGTGTGCAGCCGGTTGCAGGCGGCGGCCTGCGAGATCTGACCGAAGAGAGCCGAGAGATACTGGTGGACCAGGTCGCTGAAGGCGCCAGGGCGGTCCACCTCGGCGAGGAACGCAGCCGCGTCCATCCGCAGTGAGGACCCCGACACCTGCGAGATGGCGCGCACGGCGAGCGAGCCGCCGGAGAAGAGCGGCACCCCGACGATGCCCTCGTTGCCGACCGTCGCCACCTCGACGATGGCACCGTCGTCAAGAGGGGTTACCAGCGAGATGACGCCGTCGATCGGGAAGTGGACGGCCCGGATCGGCTCGCCGGGCTCGAAGAGCACGGTCTTGATGGGCAGTGCCACGAGCACCATGCTGCGGATCAGCCGGTCACGGTCCTCGGCGGGGAGGGCCTCCAGGATGCGGTTGGAGCGGGGATCGCGCGGGGGGGGGGGAGAGGACATGGGAATCTCGGCCGAGCGGCCTCCCGGTCGCGACGACCCCTGCTCAGTCAGGCGCCGCGGCGAGGCTGTGTTCTGGTGTTGCGCTCGGATTCTACCGCCGACCTGGCGCCATCGCGCCGGTGAGGGGTGCCTCAGGCGGCGTCCCGCGACTGCCGCGGGTGGGTGCCATCTCTCGGGTCGGAGTGGTCTGCCGGCGCCGGGGGCGCCTCCGCCTGGCCGGGCTCGGCCTCCGGCCCCACCGGGAGGGTGAAGGCGACGGTCGTCCCCAGGTTGCCGGAGGAGGCGATCCAGATGCGGCCGCCGTGTCCCTCGACGATGCGCCGGCAGGTGGCCAGGCCGAGCCCGCTGCCCGGCACCGAGGTGTGGCCGCGCGTGAAGGGTTCGAAGATCCCCTCGCGGGCGCTCCCCGGGATGCCCTGACCGTTGTCGCGGCAGCGGATCCTCCAGACCTTCCCGTCGCGGCTGGCGTCGAGGCGGACCCGCGGTGGTTGGTCGCTCCGGTACTTGATGGCGTTCCCGATCAGGTTCTGGAGCACCAGCTGCAGCTCGCCGGGCCGCCCCGGGACGGTCGGGAGGTTTCCGGTCTCGATGAGCGCGCCCTGCTGGGCGATGCTCGATCCGACGGTGGCGATCACCCGGGCGGCGGCGAGGTTGAGATCGACCGGCTCCAGGCCGGCGTCGCCGCGGTCCAGCTCGGCGTAGCGGAGGAGGTCGCTCACCAGCTCCATGGCGTCGTCGGCGACCTCCTTGATCTGGTCGACCACCTGGAGCACCGGCCCCGCATCGTCGCCGGGCCCGCCCCGCATCCGGGCCACCGACGCCCACATCGCGATCGTCGCCAGGGGGTTGCGCAGGTCGTGGGCCATGGCGTGGCTGAAGGTCGCGAGGTCCGCGTTGGAGCGGCGGAGCCGCTCCGTCATCACCTGACGTTCGAGCGCGACGCTGAGGAGGGCGCTGTTCTCGAAGAGGCGGTCCCGTTCGTATTCCTCGGCCGGCGTCAGGGGGGTCACCACCACGAGCAACCCCAGGTCGAGTGTCGCCGTCTTGGTGGGGAAGACGATCGCCAGGTCGCCCGGCCGCCACTCGTTGTCGTCGAGGAGGCCGTCGGGAGGGAAGTCCTCCATCCGCGACTGGGCGGGAAGGTTCAGCTTCCCGCCTCCCCTCTGGTACGAGCCGGCGATGTCCAACAGTCTGCCGTCGCCCGCCTGGGGACCTCCGGTCTCCGCCGCCCACAGTCCCAGGCAGCCGGCTCGGGCCGGCGTGGTGGCGAGCCAGTCGAGCGACTTGGGATCTCCCGCGGTGCCGCTCAGGAGGGACACGCTCAGCTCGTGATCCAGATCCATCGTCTCGTTGAGGCCGGTCCTTGCGGTGGCGGCCGCCTGGGTGATGCACCGGGAGAGCTCGACGGCCATCTCGGTGATGCCGCCCTGGAATCGGGCCGCGCTCTGCCCCCTGCCCACGCGCTTCCCAAGGTCCCGCTGGTACAGCTGGAGGCAGGCGACCACGGCGCTGATCGTGGTCCAGCGCGGGTTCACGGAGTGGAGGGCCACGGCTGCCTCCGCCAGGTCCGCGGGCACCGCGTCGTGGGCTCTGGCCCCGACGTCCAGCCCTCGCTCGATCGCGTCAACCGCTCTCTCGAGGGCGGACAGCTGCTGGACGGTCGGTCCCTCCCCCTCGATGAGGAGCCGCTCGAGCCGGTGCCGCAGCCGGTCACGCGCCAGCCTGTCCTCCGATGAGCCGGACTCGCCGCTCGCGGTGAGCCTGGTGACCGCTGTGCAGCCGCAGGACTCGCGCGGCACGAACGCCGCGGGTACCAGGTGTGACCTGTTGGGGACGTCGATGCCCTGGATCATCTCCAGCAGCAGGCTGGTCGCCATCCGCGCGATGCCCTCGAAGCTCTGGTGGACCGTGGAGAGAGTGGGCCGGGCCGCTGCTGCCGCCGGGACGTTGTCAAAGCCGACGACGGCCTGGTCACGCGGCAGGACCAGGCCCGCCTCCCGGAGCGCCCTCATGATCCCGAGCGCGTTGTAGTCGGTGGCGGCGACGACGGCTGTCGAGGGCATGCCCGCCGCCAGCATGGCCCTGGCGGCCACCTCCCCTCCACCCTCCAGATTGTCTGTGGCCTCGAAGACGAGATCATGGTCGGCCTCGATCCCGTGGGAGGCGAGCGCTTCCAGATACCCGCCGAGCCGCTCCGTGATGTCGGTCTGCACCAGGCAGCCGGCAAACGCTATCCGGCGGTGCCCGTGCTCGACGAGGTGGTTCACGGCCTGGATGACCCCGGACCGGTTGTCGGCGCGGACCACGGGGCAGGAGAAGCCCTCGACCTCGTGGCTGAGCATGACCAGGGGCTTGCCCGCGTCCCGCAGGGCCTGGAGGTACCACGGCTCCACCGCGTTGAGCACCACGAGGAAGCCGGAGACCTGGTCCCAGGCCGGACGCGCTGTGAAGCGGTGCACCAGGGCCTCAGTGCCCGGCGGCCAGCCCAGGTAGTCGCCGTCGGCGCTGTCCCGGGGGCGGGATCGAGTCAGTCGCTGCTCAGGGCCCTCGAAGGCCAGGTCCAGGGTCTGGATGGCGATCACCCGGGTCCCGGTGGCCCTGGTGGCGGCTGCGACCCCGGCGATGAGGTTGCTCGCGTAACCGCCTGCCACCAGCGGTGACAGGATCCCGATCCGCAGGTGCTCGCCCGGCTTCGCCTGACCGGACGAGCGCGTCCCTGGCATCACCTGATCCTCCGTTCAAGGAGAGATGCTCCACCCGGACGCCGCCATTGGGATGGGGGATCATGGGGCTGGAACGGCCTCGTGACCTTGGGGGGCGCAGCCGCTCCCACGGCTCCGAGAGCGCTACAGAGCGACGTCCGCCGCGGCGACGACCTCGGTGGAGCGACCCGGGTGNNACGTCGTAGCCGTGGTGGAGGGCGGAGAGCGCTGTCGTCTGCACGCAGTACTGCGACTGGGCTCCGGTCAGGACCAGGCGCCGCACTCCCGTACCGGCCAGGACTGCGCCGAGCTCGGTGCCGGCAAAGCTGTCCCGATACTCCTTGGCCACCACCGGGTCACCCTCGCGTCGGTCCAGGGCGGTGACCAGCTGCCATCCGGCGCGGCCGGCGGTCAGCAGCAGGCGGGATGGCCGCAGGTCACCACCTGACGGGACGCCGCCGGAGCGCGGGTGGGTCCCGCCGGGGGGATTCCAGAGGGCCTATTCCTTGCGCAGGGGGACCGTCAGCCGGGCGACCAGCACGTTGCGCCGCCGCCGGAGCGCGGCGCTGAGGACCAGGTCCAGGTGGTTGTGGAGGGCCTGGTGCCAGAAGCGGCGGGGCAGGACCACGGGGATGAGGACCACCACCCGGTGGGCGGCGGAGGGCTTGAGCGAGCCGATGTAGCGCAGCAGGGGACGGACCACCGAGTGGTACGGGGAGGGGAGGACCACCAGCGGCACCCCCGGGTCCCACCGGGCCCAGGCCGCCTCGAGCTTCGCCCGGGCCCCCTGGCCCTCGGGAAACTCGACCGTGACCGCCACCACGTGGTCGCCCATGGAGAGGGCCTGGGAGAGGGCGAGGCTGGTGAGGCGCGAGAGCTGGGTGAAGGGGACCACGACGGTGGTCGACCCCGGCTTGGGGCGGGCGGGCCGCTCCCCCAGATGGATCTCCGTCGCCAGCCTGCGGTAGTAGGTGCTGATCCTCACGAAGAGGAGGATCAGGAGCGGGATTGCCACCACCACTACCCAGGCCCCCTCCCGGAACTTGCTGACGACGAAGATCAGGGTGGCGACGCCGCTGGCGACTCCCCCGAGCCCATTGATCCCGCCGCGCCACCACCAGCCCTGCGGCCTCTCCCGCAGCCAGTGGTGGACCATCCCCGCCTGAGCCAGGGTGAAGCCGGTGAAGACGCCGATGGCGAAGAGCGGGATCAGCGAGTCGGTGTTTCCGCCGGTGGTGGCCAGCAGGATCGCGGCGAGCAGCGCCAGGGCCCAGATGCCGCGGTTGAAGACCAGCCGGTCGCCGCGGATGGCGAAGCCATGGGGGAGACGGTTGTCCTTGGCGAGCAGGCTGGCCAGCACCGGCAGGCTTCCGAAGGAGGTGTTGGCGGCGAGCGCGAGCACCAGGGTGACCAGGATGGAGATGCCGGCGAAGGCCCAGCCCCGGCCCAGGGCATAGCCGACGACCTGGTTGAGGACGGCGTCGCCGGTCCTCGGCTCCACGTGGAAGCGCTGGATCAGCAGAGCGAGCCCGAGCAGCATCACGGCCAGCAGGGTGCCCAGCATCAGCTCGGTCTGGCGCGCTCTGGTCACCTGCGGGTGGCGGAAGAGGGGGACACCGTTGGCGATCGCCTCGACCCCGGTGAGGGCGCTGCACCCGGCGGCGAAGGCCTGGAGGACGAGCAGCACCCCCACCGTCTCCAGGGTGTGGGTGGCGACCTGCGGCGTTCCCGGCGCCTTCAGGTGCGGGGCCAGGGGATGGATCAATCCGATCGCGATCACGATCAGGATCGCGGCGATGAACGCCAGAGTGGGNNACGGCGAGCATGGCCAGGCAGATGGGGAGGGTGTAGGGCCCGAGCGGGCGGAATGCGGAGGTCAGCGAGCCGACCCCGGCGGCGATCGAGACCGCGACGGTGAGGACGTAGTCCACGATCAGCGCAGCCCCCGCCAGCAGCGAGAGCCCCGCTCCGAGATTGGCCCGGGCGACTGCGTAGGCNNACCAGCAGGGCGACGATGGCGAGCGTGATCCAGGGGGCCAGCTGGAGGGCCGCCAGACCCCCGGCCCCCAGCGCGACGAGGAGCGCCTGGGGGCCGTATGCCACCGAGGTGAGCGCGTCGAGGGAGAGCGACGAGAGCCCCTCGACGGGGTTGATCTCCTCCTTGGCCGCTTCGTTCGGGCGGAGGGGGCGGCCAAACAGGGTGCGCGTCAGCTGCACCTGGTCACCTGGCCTCGGGCTGGGTAGTCAACGGTCTGAGTCTGACCCCTGGCCTCCCCGTGAGGTTGGGTCCCCGTGCGGCCGCTCTCCGCGGCGCGCGGCGGTCACGGGCGGGTGAGCCCTGCGCGGGGGGAGTGCGCCGGCGCGCGGCCACACGGTGCGATGCACGTTGATCACGGTGCCGTCAGTTCCTGCCCGCGCTTGCCGGCGCGGCGCGTGAGAAGGATGGCGGCGGCCGCGGCGAAGCCGATGGTGACGATCAGGCGGGTCCAGATCGCGGTCCCCATCTTGAGATCCGTCACGTTCGCTGCCGATGCGAGGACTCCGAAGAGAATCAGTGACCATGGTGGGACGTACGAGCGGCGATAGAGCCAGGCGGCGAGGGGCGCGACGAACACCAGATCGTAGTCCATGGCATGCAGAGAAAAGACGATCGCCGCTGCGAAAGCGACTCCCAAGAGTGCACCGACGTCGTATCCGCGCTTTCGCAGCGCGTTCAGCAGAATCCAAACGACCCCAGCCGATATCAGCTCGGCTCCCAGCTCCAGGATCTTCGAACCGGTGAGCTGACCCACAATGCTTGGAATCCCATCGCCCTGAGTCAACACGAACGGAGCGGTGGCTGAGGAAAGCCAGAGCGTGACGCAACCCTTGGGCAGCACGGCGAGGCTCACCGCCCAGAGTGTGAGTGCCGTCAGGGCGCCTGCGCCGACCGCGGACCAACGACGAAGGATGAGCAGGGCGAGAATCGCGGGCCACACGAGTTGGGGTTTCAACGCGACGAAACCCAGCAGCACGCCGGCGGACTTGTCGCGGTCGCGCGCAAGGGCCACCACCGCCAGTGCGGCCAAGCAGAGGAGGAGCGGTTCTGGTTGAAGGAGGTTGAGACCGCCGTCGTCCGGGATGCTCAGCAGCACTGCCGCGCCGATCGCCCATCGTTCGACCGGTGGGCCGAGCGGGGACCTTCCGAGGGATATCGCCCATGCCCCACCGAGGGAGGCGAGCAGAAGCAGCGCGAAGATGGCAGCGGCGACGGACAACGGAAGTCCTGTGAGCGGCGTGAGGGCCAGCGCGACGACCGATGGTTCGTTGAACGGGAAGGGGAAGGTGGACGCGGGCACCGAGCCCGCGTTGAGAAGGTCGAACCCAGCCTTCGATGTGAGGGAGGTGGTCAGGTTCTGGGAGTACGGGCATCCAAGATGATGCTGGAGCACCTCTGATGCGCTCAGAGTGCCGGTCAGGTCGGTGGTGGCCGGAATCGCAATCGAGTGAATGGCGAAGGCGGCGGCAAAGACGATGAGAACGCCACTGATCACCATCTCGGTAATCCGCCCGACCGCCGCTGGGAGGGGGCGGTGCCGCAGCTGGTGGCTCAAGCCCTGATGAAGCTTCATGGCGTGGCGGGATGGCGCGGACCGGTCCGGTCGGTCTCGGAGAAGCAGGGCAAGATGGCCGCGAGGCTACGCCTTTGGGAGCAAGAGCGTCAACCAACCCTCGCGGCGCCCCCGCATCAGATATGGCGCGGGTCTAGGCGATCACGACTCGGCCTGCCAAGCCACGGGGGACCCAAGGGCGGGTCCAATCCGTCAAACACTCTGGGCGACCTCCCGTGGGCTTCGTCCTTCCAGGACGGCCGCGTCGACGACGTGGCGCTCGAGCCCCATGATGGCAACCCTCCGTGAAGGGTGTCCACCATGTCCCGAGACGTCCGCCCACGAGGGGCGCTGAAACCGCACACTCGGCTGCTCAGCCCCGTGCGGTGGACGCCGAGGCGGAGCGGTGAGCTTCTCCGGGGAAGGTCGCGATGGCGTTGGCGGTTGCCGCCCGCGGCGCGCATGTCACCCGGTTGCGGCCGGCATGCTTGGAGGTGTACATGGCTCGGTCGGCGGCCCCGAGCAGCTGGTCGAGGTCGATGCCATCCTCTGGGTAGGCCGCGATGCCGATCGATACGGTCAGCTGCCCCAGCGGGCAGTCCGCGGGCAGCGCGACCTGGCGCACCGCGGTCCGCAGTGCCTCGGCGATGGTCACGGCTTCGGCGGCGCTACAGCGACGCAGCAGGACGACGAACTCCTCGCCGCCGTATCGCACCACCGCGTCCTCGGTTCGCACCGACCCGCGCAAGCGCGTGGCCACACGCTGGAGGACCAGGTCGCCGGCCGCATGCCCGCTGCTGTCGTTCACCGTCTTGAAGTGATCGATGTCGAGCAGCAGCAGGGCGAGGTTGGTGTGATCGCGCGCACTGGAGGCAAGGTCACGCTCTCCCGCGTCACGGAGCCAGCGGTTGTTGTAGAGACCGGTGAGCGGATCCGTCACCGCCGCCTCACGCAGCTCGGCATAGAGCTGGGCGTTGTGCCAGGCGGCTGCCGCGATGTGGGCAAAGAGCGAAGCCGCCTTGAGCTCGTCGTCACTGAAGCGGCCCACACCCATGCGGTAGCAGTTGATGATGCCGAGCTTGCGCTCGCCGGCGACGAGGGGAACGAGCAGCAGCGACTCCTGCACCACCGCTGTCCCCGGGACCTGCCGGGCTCGGGGATGCGCCCAGGTATCGGCGACGTTCTCGGGCGTCCCCCGGGCGAAGGCCCAGCCGGTGATCCCGGTGTCGAGCCCGAAGCTGTCGCCGAGAAGGGCGTCGCGGTCCGGCCCGGTGGCGAGAACCGGGACCATACGCTGGGTCTCGTCGTTGACGATGTAGATCGCCATCTCGGCAACGGGCACGACCCGTTGCATCTGCGCAGCGATGACACTGAGGATGCCCATCGGGTCGTGCTCGTTCTGCAGCGCCAGGGCAGCGTCGCTGAGGGCACGGGGCAGATCCGGCGTCTCCGTGGCCTCGAGCGCTTCGCCGGGGGCCTCGGGCAGAGACACGGTGGGGGCAGGAGGGGTGCGGAGACGCCACACACGGTGCCGAGTGAACCAGTTCGGGTCGATGACGGTGTTGTCGGAGAGCCCCTCGAGCGGGTGGGTGAGCACGGGTCGCCCCAGCATCCACCCCTGGCCATACTGAACGCCGACTGACAGCAGGGTGTCCAGCTCGCGCTGAGTCTCCACCCCCTCCGCGACGAGGCGCGCTCCGATGTGGCCGCTGAAGGAGAGCAGCGAGACCAGCAGTCCACGGCGGGCGCGGTGGGAGTCGATCCCATGGATGAGGGCACGGTCGACCTTCATGAATTCCGGTCGAAGCTCGGCGATGACCTGCATGCTGGCATGACCGGCGCCGGCGTCGTCGACGGCGATGCGGTAGCCGGCCGAGCGCAGCTGCGCCGCGATGTGCTGCAAGCGTGAGAGGTTCGGTACCGGATCGCGCTCGCTGAACTCGAGCACGATGGACGCCGGATCCAGGCCGGCATGGCGAACGGCGTCCTCCAGAGCCGCCAGCCCCTGCCGCTCGTTGAGGAGCGTTCCGATCAGGACGTTGATGAACAGGTCGACGGGGCCAAGGGTCGGCATCTGGCCCAGCGCGGCGCGCAGACAGGCAAGGTCGACGGCCTTCTCCATGTGCAGCGCTGAGGCGGCGGCGAACAGCTCGTCCGGTGTGGAGAAGTGGGCACGGGGCGAAAAGCGCGTCAGCGCTTCGTAGCCGACGATCGATCGGTCGAGAAGGCGGACGATGGGCTGTAGCGCGGTTGCGATCCGTCCGTCGTTGATGAGCTCAGTGAGCTCGGAGCGGAGTTGGGGGCTGGCCCGCCTGGTTGTACCTTGAGAAAACCGCCGGGCGCCGGACCTGCTCTCGGCCTCCCAGGCACCCGCCAGCATGGCCGCTACCGCCTCGAGGGTGGGCACCAGCCCCTGGAGGGACTCCGCGCTCCAGGCGTGGATGACGGCGACCACCCGGTCGTGAACCATGACCGGAACGCCCACGACATGGATTGGCGCGGCGAACGCGGGGACCACGCCTGCCGGCTCGTGGTCGACAGCGAGGCTGTTCAGGGTCTGGATCCCTTGTACGGAGCCCACGAAGGGTCGGCGCAGTCGCACCGGACCGCTCAACCACGGGACGCGATCAATCGGGATCCGGATCCCCATGAGGCGAGCGCTCGCGGGGAGCAGGCGCTGCGTGCCGGTGCCACGTGGTGCGCGGGCCGCGGCCATGATCGCCTCGTCAGCCTCCACGGTGCTCACCGAGACGGCGACACCCAGGCGAATGAGAGTCCGCACGACCTCCCCGACCGCCTTCTGCGGGCTGGTGACGCCAGGCAGGCAGTGCCCGAGGTGCGTGAGGACGGCCAGTTGCTGGCGGGCTGCTGGTACGCCCATCGCTGAGAGCGTGGTACCGCACGGGACCGACAGCCATCGCAAGCGCGTCACATCCTCGTGAAGGAACTTCACAGCTGGCCGCATTCGGCGCCCGGGTGACCTCCGACGGCCGCCCGAGTGGGCACCCACCCCTCCGGCGAACTCGCAACCGGCAGCTCCGGCCCAGGGTGGTGCCCCCTGCAGGCTCGAACCTGCGACCTGCGCGCCTAGAAGGCGGCACGTTTGTTCAAGTGCCTATGTGCTGGCCTAATCTGAATTGGCAAAGACCGGCCGCCTCTCAAGAACCCGCTAGTTTCAACTGTCGTGCCAGTCCCAACCGAGTTCCGATTGCGTCCCAACGGGACCCCCCACTCATGCCCCAAGTCGCTTGCCTGGGACGCCCGGCGAATCCAAATGCCTCTGCTCGCCCCCCTCTGCCACTTCTCCGGGGGACTTGACCATGAACCGGCGCGGTCCATATGATGCTGGCATCCGGTCATTCTTAGCGGCTCCGGAGATTCCGCACGTTTCTCGTGCTCACGGTCGATCTGACCGGACGCTTGGCATAACGCCCGATCTGGCCGGCCTGGGCTCGCCCCTCGCGTCATGCTCCACTTCAAGCGTCGAAGGAGGTTGCCGTGCCCAGCACCCTCAAACGCTTGATCAATGCAGCTAACCATGCCCAGTTGCTCGACGAGTTCGAGNNCGGGGTGCCCGAGTGACGGTGGCGTGTTCGGTCGGCGGGTTGCTCGAGGTGGAGGCGCAGCGAATCGGTGTCGATGTCCGGGTGGTGGGGAACACTTTGGTCAAGCGGCGCCTCGACACC
>PLAX01000076.1 GCA_003135255.1 Candidatus Dormiibacterota bacterium
GGGTCAAGGAGGCGACCTTCCGAGCCGTGGCCGCCTCGGTCCAGGTGCTGACCGGCTGCGCTCTCACCGAGGGGCTGAAGGGAGAGGAGCTGGTCGACATGGAGGCCTGTGCCGCCGCCGGGGCCGCCGCCTTCAGTGACGACGGCCGCAATGGCTTCTCGCCGCGCCTGCTCAGCGAGGCGATCAGGCGCGCCGTGTCCCTCGGCCGTCCCGTGATGATCCACCCCGAGGATGAGGAGACCCTGGCTCAGGTCAACCGGGTGCAGGGGCCGGTGCAGCGCTGCTCGCTCCGCCCGGTCGAGGCCGAGACCCGCGCCGTCGATTACGCGCTACGGGCTCTGGCCCACGCCGGGAAGGGACACGTTCACCTCCAGCACGTGTCGTCGGCTGCCGGCGTGGAGATGATCCGCCGGGCCAAGGAGGGGGGAGCCAACGTGACCGCCGAGGCGACCCCTCATCACCTCGGGATGTGGCTCCCCTTCGCGACCGAGCCGCAGCCGGCCGGCCTGCTCAAGGTGAATCCCCCGCTCCGCACCGACCGTGACCGGGAGGCGTTGATCCAGGGTCTCCGTGACGGCGTGATCGATGCGGTGGCGACCGACCACGCGCCCCATCGGGTCGAGGAGAAGGCGCTGCCGTACGATCGGGCGGCTCCGGGGATGATCGGACTGGAGCTGGCGCTCGCGGTCTGCATCACCCTCGGAGGGATGAGCGGAGACTGGATTCCCACCCTGGTGGACCGCCTCACCGTCGGGCCCTACCGGGTGCTCGGCAAGGCGTCCGGCATCCGCGAACCCCGGCTGCGCATCGGCGAAGCGGCCACCTGTGTCCTCTTCGATCCGGCGGCCGAATGGACCGTGGAACCGGCGCACCTCCGTTCCGGCTCCCAGAACACGCCCCTGCTCGGGGCGAGGCTCCATGGGCGGGTGCTGATGACCCTGGTCGACGGCGCCCTCGTCCACGAGGGGTGGCTCTTCGGTGCCCCGCTCAGCCCTGCGACGTCGGGTGAGGTCGTCTTCAACACCTGCATGACCGGGTATCAGGAGATCTGCACCGATCCGTCGTACGCGGGCCAGATGGTGGTCATGACCTACCCGCTGATCGGGAACTACGGGGTGAGGGACGACCACGCCGAGTCCGGCCGGATGCACTGCCGTGCGCTGATCGTCCGGGAGCTCTCCGAGCGAGTCGGACACGCCGCGGCGGATCGCTCCCTCGACGAGGAGCTGCGCCGCCAGGGCGTGCCCGGGTTGCGCGGGGTCGACACCCGCGCGCTCACCCGCCATCTCCGCGACCGCGGCACCCTCCGCGGGGTGCTGGCCGTCGCCACGGCGCTCACCCCGGAGGCGCAGGTGGACCTGGCCCGCCGGGCGCCCTGGGTCAGCGATCGCGACCTGGTGGCCGAGGTCTCCCAGACCGAGCCCTGGAGGCGCTGGGATGAGCCGCTCTCCGCCGAGCTGGAGCTCGGAGTGCTCCGGAGCGGTGGGGTCGGGCGCTTTCGCGGAGTCCGGATCGTCACCGTCGACCTCGGCCTCAAGCGCAACCAGCTCCGGGCGCTGACCAGCCGTGGCGCCGAGGTGATCACCGTCCGGCACGACGCCGACCTCGACCAGGTGATGGCTCATCANNGGCATCTGCCTCGGGCACCAGGTGCTCGGTCAGGCTGCCGGGGCGACGACCTCCCGACTTGGCTTTGGCCACCACGGCGGCAACCACCCGGTCCGCGACGAGCTGAGCGGTGCCGTCTACGTCACCTCCCAGAACCACGAGTTCCAGGTCGACGCCCAGACCCTGCCGGAGGCGTCCGGCTGGTACGTCAGCGAGCGCAACCTCAACGACGGCAGCGTGGAGGGCCTCCGCCACCGGAGCCTTCCAGTCATCTCTGTCCAATACCACCCGGAAGGCGCCCCCGGCCCGCAGGACCGGGCCGGGGTCTTCGACGAGTTCCTCACCCTCGCCTCCCAGTACGGCGACGCTCCTGTCGAGCTTCGAACCACCACCCCAGCCTTCCCGCCGGTGGTTGATCGACCGAAGTCCGTGCTCGTCATCGGCTCCGGCCCGGTGATCATCGGCCAGGCCGCGGAGTTCGACTACGCGGGCACCCAGGCCTGCAGGGCCCTCCGCGAAGAGGGTATCNNCGCCGCCGAGCGCCCCGAGGGATTGCTCGCGACCCTCGGGGGCCAGACCGGGCTCAACCTCGCCATTGCCCTCGAGGATGCCGGTGTCCTCGAGAAGTACGGGGTCCGCCCCCTGGGGACGTCCCTGGAGGCGATCCGGACCGCCGAGGATCGGGAGAAGTTCAAGGAGCTGCTCCATCGGATCGGTGAGCCGGTGCCGGAGTCGCGCACCGTCGACTCACTCGCCGACGCGCGCCGGTTCCTCGCCGAGATCGGGTTGCCGCTGGTGGTGAGGCCCGCCTTCACCCTTGGGGGGACGGGCGGCGGGCTCTGCGCCACCGAGGAGCAGTTCGTCGAGGTGGTGAGCAACGGGATCGCCGTCTCGCCGATCGGCCAGGTGCTGGTGGAGCGGTCGCTCGCCGGATGGCGCGAGATCGAGTACGAGGTGATGCGGGACGCCGCCGGGACCTGCATCACGATCTGCAACATGGAGAACCTCGACCCCATGGGGGTGCACACCGGCGACTCCATCGTGGTGGCGCCGGCGCAGACCCTCACCGACCGGGAGCACCAGCAGCTGCGCAGCGCGGCGCTCAGGATCATCAGCGCGCTCGGCATCGCCGGTGGGTGCAACGTCCAGTTTGCCCTCGCTCCCGACGCCTCCGATTACCACGTGATCGAGGTCAACCCCCGGGTGTCGCGCTCCTCGGCCCTGGCCAGCAAGGCGACCGGCTACCCCATCGCCCGGCTGGCCGCCAAGATCGCGGCGGGTCGCCGCCTCGACGAGGTGCCCAACGCGGTCACCGGCAAGACGTGCGCCGCCTTTGAGCCCGCCCTCGACTACTGCGTGGTCAAGATCCCGCGCTGGCCCTTCGACAAGTTCCCCGAGGCCGATCGCCGCCTCGGAACCCAGATGAAGTCGACCGGTGAGGTCATGGCCATCGAGCGCAGCTTCGAGGCCGCCTTCAGCAAGGCCCTCCGATCGCTGGAGCAGCGTCCGCCCGCCG
>PLAX01000112.1:0-8191 GCA_003135255.1 Candidatus Dormiibacterota bacterium
ATGATGGTGAGACGCGGAGAGCCGCAACGGGGGCACGGGTTGGGCGTGGCCATCGGCTCCTCCGAGGTCGTCCTGCCTAGTGGAGACATGATGGCACGCCCGGCTCGGCGGGGGCATTCTCGTTACGCGGCTCCCACAGCGGGGCCCGGATGACCAGACGACCATGAGCGCCATCCAGGCGGAGCCGAGGCTGCGGCGCTACCTCGACGAGCTGTACCGGTGGAATCAGCGAATCAATCTGACCTCCATCCCCCGGGAGGATGCGGAGAGCCGCCACCTCGCCGAGGCACGCCGCCTGCTCGTCCACGCCGCTCCAGCCCCCGGGGCACGGGTGGTGGACATCGGTGCCGGCGGCGGCGTGCCGGGGCTGGTGATGGCCATCCTGCGCCCCGACCTGCGGGTCACCCTGATCGAGTCGGATCGGCGCAAGGCGGGATTCCTGCTCCAGGCCGCCGCCGTCTGCGAATGTCCGCAGGTCAGAGTCGATCCCCGGCGGGCCGAGGAGGTCGGGCACGACCCGGCCCACCGCGAGGCATACGACCTCGCCGTGTCGCGGGCGACCGCATCAGCGCCGGTGCTGTGCGAGCTGGCCCTGCCGTTGCTGCACGCCGGCGGGCGTCTGGTGGCGCTGGTCGCCGACGCCGAGGCCGACGCGGGCATCGCGGCGGCAGCCGCGTCCGCCTGCGGGGGCGGGGTGCCGGCGGCGCTCGCTCCCGGCATCCTCTCGATCACCAAGGTGGCCCCCACTCCGGAGCTCTATCCCCGGCGTGCGGGGATGCCCGCCCGCCGCCCGCTACACGGGAGCTGACGGCAGGCGCCTCCGGCGGCCCGTCCCGCTGCCGGCGCACCACCGAAGGAGGGTCGACACCAGTCCCCTATCCCGACAGCGGGCCGAGCCTCCGCCGCAACGCCGCTTCCGCCTCGGCCCGCTCGTCCCAGGGCACCGGGCCGGCCGCGGTCTCGATGGTCCGCTCGTGACCCTTGCCGGCGAGCAGCACCGTGTCTCCGGGAGAGGCGTGGCCGATCGCGAAGTCGATCGCCTCCGCGCGATCGGGGATGAGGTGCAGCGCGGCGCCGCGAGCGGCCCCCGCGGCCTCAGCCGCCGCCGCGATCTCCAGGACGATGGTCATGCGATCCTCGCCGCGCGGATCCTCGTCGGTGACGACGACCACGTCGGCCAACCGCGCCGCGACCCGGCCCATGGCTCCGCGCTTCTCCCGGTCGCGCTCCCCCGCCGACCCGAAGACCGCCCACAGCCGCCCGGAGGTCGCGGGCCGCAGCTCGCCGAGCACCGTCTCCAGGGCGGCCGTGGTGTGCGCGTAGTCGACCACCACGCCGAAGTCCTGGCCGAGGTCGACGCGCTCCATCCGCCCGTTCACCCGCTCCAGGGCGGCCACGCCCCGGACCGCCGCCTCGAGGGGGACATCGCGCCCGTCGACGCCGGGGCCACCCCCGCAGGCCGCGGCCAGCGCCGCCAGCGCATTGGCCGCGTTGAAGCCGCCGGCCAGCCGCAGCCGGACCTCGGCCCTGCCCCACGGCGTGCCCGCCACGAAATGGACACCTCTGGCGTCAACTCGCAGCTCCTCGGCGACGAGGTCGGCGTCGGGGCGCCCGCGGGCGCTGTAGGTGAGCCGGCGTGCCACCGCCATGCCGGCGAGGCGGGGATAGGCGAAGTCGTCGTCGCGGTCGAGGACGGCCAGGCCATTGGTCCGCGTCCCCACCATCTCCAGCAGGCGCTGCTTGGTGCGCAGGTACTCCTCGCGGCTGCCGTGGATGTCGAGGTGTTCGGAGGTGATCCGGGTGTAGACGGCGAGGGCGTAGTCGACGTCGTCGACCCGGTGCAGGTGGAGGCCGTGGGACGAGGTCTCCACGGCGGCGTGGGTGCACCCGGCGGCGGCGGCGGCGGCCAGGAAGCGGTGAAGCTCAGTGGCTTCCAGGGTGGTGATCCGGCCCGAGCTCGGGCGCACGTCGTCGCCGATCCGCAGGTCGACGGTGGTGACGCTGGCCGCCTTCTGCCCCGCCGCCCGCCAGGCTGCCCAGAGCATGGTGGCGGTGGTGGTCTTGCCGTCCGTGCCGGTGATCCCGGCCACCGTCATCCGCTGGGAGGGATGCCCGGCGAGGGTGGCCGCGAGTGCGCTCAGGGCTCGCCGGGCGCTCTCGACCCGCAGCAGAGGTGTGGCCTCCGGGATCGCCGGGACCGGGGTGCGCTCCGCGACGACCGCGACGGCTCCGGCCCGGACGGCCGCCACCGCGAAGTCGTGACCGTCGACGTGGAAACCGGGGACCGCGACGAAGAGCGTTCCCGGGTGGCAGTGGCGGGAGTCGTACTCGACCGCCGTCACCTCGGGGTCGTCGCCGCCCGCGGGGTCGAGACCCGATTGGCGGAGGAGCTCGGAGAGCAGCATCGGTGGTTCTGCCCCCCTACCCCGGATTCCGGCCGGCCGTTTCCGCGCACGCCTCGAGCGCGTCGACGATGGTGCGGAACTTGACCTCGGTCTCCGCCACCTCGAGGTCGGGGCGGGACTCGGCGACGATCCCCGCGCCGGCGTGGATGCGCACCGTGGCGGGCGTGATCAGCGCACAGCGCAGACTCACCGCCCACTCGCCGTCCCCGCGACCGTCCACCCAGCCCACCAGGCCCGAGTACAGTCCCCGGGACGCCGGCTCGAGACGGGCGATCAGAGCATCGGCCACATCGGTCGGGGTTCCGCAGACCGCTGGCGTGGGGTGCAGCGCGGCCGCGAGGGCCAGGGCGCTCGGCGCCGAGGGACGGAGGCGTCCACGCACCGCGGTGGCGAGGTGCCAGACGGCGGCGGTGGCGACCAGGTGGGGCTCGGAGTCGACGCGCAGCTTGGTGCAGTACGGGGTGAGGGCCTCGGCAACCGCCTCCACGACTGCGGCGTGCTCGTGCTGGTCCTTGGCGGAATGGACCAAGGCTTCGGCTGCCTCCCGGTCACGGCTCGGATCGTCCGGCCATCGGGCCGCGGTCCCGGCAAGGGGAAGCGAGACGACCCGATCCCCCTCGCGGCGGAGCAGGGTCTCCGGCGTGGCGCCCACGAAGGCGCCGCCCTCATCCGCCGGGACGGCGAAGAGGTCGCATTCGGGGTCGCGCCGGCGCAGCTCGGCCAGCAGCGCGGCGAGGTCGATGCCCGGGTTTGGCGCCGTCAGCGCCCGGGTGAGCACGACCTTCTCCAGCTCACCGGCCCGGATCCGCGACAGGGCCTCGGTCACGGCCGCCGCGTAGGCGGCGGCGGGCGGCTCGGCCTCCCATCGCATCGGTGAGACCGGCCGCGCGGTGCCGGCGGGAGGCGGAAGGGCCTCCACCTCTGCCCGTCGAACGCGCCCGGCGCCGAGGTCCAGCTCGCGGGGCGAGATCGAGGTGACGGTGATCCGCTCCGGGATCACCAAGCGGGCCGCCACATCCCCGCGGAAGGGGAGGGCGGCGATGACGACCGCTTCCTCGAAGCCGAGGCCCGCCAGCGCGTCATCCGCTACCACCGCCGCGCGGGAGGCCTGCCCAGACCCCTCCGGCACCTCGATCCGGCGGAATTCTCCGGCCGTGACGATCCCGGTACCCCGCCGCTCCATCAGGAACCCGCCCGGCCGCCACGCCGCGAGCAGGTCGACGGCGGTTCCGGCGTGTCCGGCCGTGTCCGGCGGGGCGCCGGCGCGGAAGGCGGTGCTCATCTTCCGCGCGCTTCGAGGGCCGCCCGCGATCCTGGGCCCTGGCCTGCGGTGGGCGTCCGCGTCCCCACCAGGAGCTGCACGGCACCGAACCCGAGCAGGATGCGCCGGGTGTCGGTGAAGCCCGCCTCGCGGAAGATCCCCACGAGGGTGGGTCCGTCGGGCAGGTACGCGGTGGAGGCCGGCAGGTAGCGGTAGGCCTCGGCGTCGGAGAGGAGGGCGCCGAGCCGCGGCACGACCCGCTCGACCCAGGTGGACTGCAGCCAGCGGGTCGCCGCCCGCGGCTCGGCCAGGTCGATCACCGCCAGGCGCCCGCCCGGCCGGACGACGCGCGCCATCTCGGCGGCGGACCGGGCGATGTCCACGACGTTGCGCAGCGCGAAGCCGGAGGTGACCCCGTCGACGCTGGCGGCGGCGAAGGGGAGGTCCAGGATGTCGGCGCGAACCAGCTCATCGGCGCCGCGCGCTCGGGCCAGCATCCCGGCCGAGCTGTCGACGCCGATGGAGCGGTAGCCCTGCCGGTGCAGCTCTCGGCAGAGCTCACCGGGGCCGCAGGCGAGGTCCGCCACGGTCGCGCCCCGGGGGAGGCGCAGCTCCCGCACCGCCCGGCGCCGCCAGAGGACGTCCAGCCCGCCGGTCATGAGGTGGTTCATGAGGTCGTAGCGGGGGGCGATCCGGTCGAACATCGCCTCCACGACCCGTGCCTTCTCCTCGCCGGCCGGAAGGGGGGTGGGGATGCTCACGACCCTCCCATCATGGCCGAGGCGCCCCCGGGATCGCGGTCTCGCTCAGGATGAGGGAGTCGGGGATGCCGGCTCGATCCGGCCCGTGAGGGTGCGGACGGTGGCCCCCAGCCGGACGTGGCCCCGGATCACCCGCGCGAGCCCGACCCCTGCGTTCCTTCGCCCAGCCCGCCACGCTGCAACTTGCCCAGCGCCGTTCGCGGCAGCGATTCCACGAGCAGCAGCTCCCGGGGAGCCTGATGGCGACCGAGCAGCGCCCCGACGTGGTCGCGCAGCTCCTCCAGGGTCGGCGGCACCGCTCGATCGCGCGGGACGACGGCGGCGACCACGCGCTGCCCCCAGGAGGGGTCGGGACGGCCGAAGACCGCGCAGTCGGCGACGGCGGGGTGGCTGCGCAGCGCGACCTCGACATCCCCGGGCCAGACGTTCTCGCCGCCGGTCACGATGAGGTCGTCGAGGCGTCCGTGGACGTGAAGCCGGCCGTCGCCGTCCAGACGTCCGGCGTCGCCCGTGGGCAGCCAGCCGTCCGCCGTCAGGCCGGCGGCGGACCCGTCCCGGTAGCCACGCAGCAGTGTCGGACCGCCGAGCTGGATCTCGCCGCCCTCGTCGATCCGTACGGAGACGCCCGGGAGTGGAGTCCCGTCGTAGACGACCCCCCCGCAGCTCTGGGTCAGCCCGTAGGTGACCACGCAGGGTGCCCCGGCCGCGGCCAGCCGGGACCGCAGCGCCGCGTCCATCCCCCCTCCCCCCACCAGAAGAGCCCGGTAGCCGCGGAACTCGACACCGGCGTCCAGTGTCCGGACCAATTGGGTCGGCACCACGGAGACGAAGGGGNNCGCCGATGTGGGCGAACGGGAGGCAGCTCACCCAGCCGTCCCCGGCGTCCGCCGTCAGCGCCCGGAGCGAGGACGCCACCGCGGCCTCGACCGCAGCGCGGGTCAGCTCCACCAGCCGGGGCCGCCCCGACGAGCCGGAGGTCGGGACGATCAGGGCCACCCCGGGGTCCGCCGGCCGTCCCGACCGCACCCGCCGCCAGCCCTGGGGAGAGACCAGCACGGTCGGGCGACCGTCCGCCAGCAGGGACTGGGCAGCCGGCGCCGCCAGTCGGTGATCGACGGGCAGCAGGGAGGCCTCGGCGGCCCAGGTGGCGGCGGCGATGCTCAGCCACGCCTCCCCCGGGGGCAGCGCGACCGCGACCACGTCGCCGCGCCGGAGCCGCACTCCCGCCGGCGGCCTGGCCGCACTCATGCCGGAGCCGTCCGCCGCCGGTGTCGGCGTCCAGGGCTGCTCGCAGCTTCCCTCACGTTGAGTACGCTAACCGACAGCGCGATGAGCCCAGATGACGCCGTTCCCCAGCTTCCCGAGTGGACCTCCCACGGCGAGTTCACGGACATCCGCTACCAGACCGCCGAGGGCATCGCCAAGCTGACCATCAACCGGCCGGAGGTGCGCAACGCCTTCCGTCCCACCACCCTCTCCGAGCTCGCCCGCGCTTTCGAGATGGCCCGCGACGATCCCGAGGTGGGCGTGATCATCCTCACCGGGGAGGGCACCAAGGCCTTCTGCTCGGGGGGCGACCAGCGGATCAGGGGCGACGACGGCTACCGCGACGCCCACGGGATCGGCCGGCTCAACGTCCTCGACCTGCAGGTCCAGATCCGCAGGCTGCCCAAGCCGGTCATCGCCATGGTCGCCGGGTACGCGATCGGCGGCGGCCACGTCCTCCACCTCGTCTGCGACCTCACCGTCGCCGCCGACAATGCCGTCTTTGGCCAGACGGGGCCGCAGGTCGGCTCCTTCGACGCCGGCTATGGCGCGGGGCTGCTGGCCCGGACCGTCGGCCTCAAGCGGGCCAAGCAGGTGTGGTTCCTCTGCGAGCGCTACGACGCCGCCACCGCCGAGCGCTGGGGGCTGGTCAACTGGGTGGTGCCGGTGGACGAGCTGGAGGCCCGGACCGTGGCCGTCTGCCGGCGCATCCTGGAGATGAGCCCGCTGGCCCTCCGTCTCCTCAAGGCCGGGTTCAACGCCGACGCCGACGGCCTGGCCGGGATCCAGGAGCTGGCCGGCGACGCCACCCTCCTCTACTACATGAGCGAGGAGGCGCGGGAGGGTCGCGACGCCTTCCTGGAGAAGCGCCGCCCCGACTTCTCCCGCTTTCCCCGCCGGCCGTGACCGGGTGACCTCCACCACGCTCGCCGGGCGGCGTGGCCCGGGCGAGGCCGCCCGCCTCTGGCTGGCCGGGGCACGGCCGCGCACCCTCGGCGTCGGCGCGGTGCCGGTCCTACTCGGTGCCGCGGCCAGCGGCCACCCCAAGGCGCTGCCCACGGCGGGCGCTCTGGTGGTCGCCGTCGGCGTGCAGGTGGGCGCCAACCTGGCCAATGACTACTTCGACGGCCGCCGTGGGGTGGATACCGCCGCGCGGGTCGGTCCCCGGCGGCTCACCGCGAGCGGCCTGGTCCGTCCGGGTGCGGTCCTGGCCGCCGCCCTCGGCTGCCTGGGGGTCGCCGCGGTGGTCGGCCTATGGCTGGTCCTGGCGAGCGGCCAGATCTGGCTGCTCGTCGCCGGGGGGATCGCGCTCGCCGCCGCGCTCCTCTACACCGGTGGGCCCCGTCCCTACGCCGCCACCGGCGTGGTGGCGGACCTGGCCGTCTTCGCCTTCTTTGGCCTGATGGCGACGCTCGGGACCGCCGCCGTCCAGGGTCACGGGGTCCCCGCCGCCGCCTGGTGGGCGGCCGTCGCCATCGGGTTGCTGGCGGTTGCCGTGCTCGTCGCCAACAACCTCCGCGACCTCGCCACCGACCGGGACGCCGGCCGTCACACCCTGGTGGTCCGGCTGGGCGACGGACGGGCCCGCACCTTCTACGCGGCGCTCATCGTCGCCGGGGTCCTGACGCCCGACCTCGGGGTGCTCATCGGGCAGTTGCCCCTGCTGGCGCTCGCCTCCCAGCTGGCGGTGCCCCTCCTGGCCAGCCCGCTGCAGATCGCGGCCGACCACGACCGGGAGGGCCGCGCCCTGGTGCCGCTCCTCCCGCTGACCGCCCGGCTGCACGCCGCCCTGGGCACCCTGCTCGCCGCCGCCCTGCTCGCCTCCGCCCTGCTGCCCCCGCAGGTGGGGATGGCCCATCTTTGGTAGGCGAGGCAAGGGAGGGAACCTCTTCGTAGCGGGTTAAGGACAATCTTGTCCTTATAGGGGTGTGGGATGGTGGGCCCCTCCCGGTCGCGACCGATCACATTGGCGCGTGTGGACTGTGCGAGATGATCTGCCCGGGGGACCGCCGCCGGGCGGCCCACGGCGCGGTCAGCGGACGCGACCCCCCACGCGCCGGGCGTGGTATACGACCGGGGATGGTCGTACGCCGCATCCCCTTCTCCGTGGCCCTCCGCCACCCGGTGCTCGGCGTCACCACCCGGTCCGGCTGGTTGATCGAAGGCGACGCCGGCTGGGCCGAGTGGTCCCCCCTCCCCAGCTGGAGCCGGGAGGAGGGCGAGACCGCCCACCGGGGGGCGCTGGAGACGGCGGGCACGGCCTTCCCCCCGGTCATCCAGGCTTCCGTCGAGATCAACACCATGATCCCGCGGGTCGCCCCTGACATCGCCGCCCGGATGGCGGTCGCCGCCGGCTGCCGCACCGTCAAGGTCAAGGTCGGCGACCCCGAGGGAGAGGCCCGAGTCCGGGCCGTGAGAGAGGCGGTCGGTCCCGCGGCCCACATCCGGATCGACGCCAACGGCTCCTGGGACCTCGAGGAGGCGATCCGCTCCCTCGA
>PLAX01000112.1:8204-21951 GCA_003135255.1 Candidatus Dormiibacterota bacterium
GAGCTGGCGGGCATCCCGCTCGTGGTCTCCAGCGCTCTCGAGACGTCCGTCGGCCTGGCCGCCTGCCTCGCCGTCGCCGCGGCCCTGCCCGCCTCCCCCTACGCGCACGGCATCGGCACGGCCTCCCTGCTCGCTGAGGACGTCACCGCCCAGCCGCTGCTCCCGGTCCAGGGACGGCTGGTGCCCCGCAGGGTCCTGCCCGACCTCCTGCTCGGCTCCCGGTCATGACCGCCCCCACCCCGCCGCCGGACGGCGACGTCGCTCTCGCCTGCATGGCTCAATTGGCCGGCCAGCTTCACCGCCTCGGCCTCCGGGACGCCTGCATCTCCCCGGGGTCGCGCTCCACCCCGATCGCCCTCGCCCTCGCCCGGCACGGCGGCATCCGGGTCCACGTCCACCTCGACGAACGCTCCAGCGCCTTCTTCGCCCTCGGAGTGGCCCGCGCCTCCGATCGGCCGGTCGCCCTCGTCTGCACCTCCGGGACCGCGGTGGCGAACTGGCTGCCGGCCGTGGTCGAGGCATCGATGTCCGGGATCCCCCTGCTCCTGCTCTCGGCCGACCGGCCCCCGGCGCTGCGCGGCGCCGGGGCCAACCAGACCATCGACCAGGTGGGCATCTTCGGGGGCTACGTCCGCTGGTCACTCGACGCGCCCCTTCCGGCTCCCAGCCCGGATGCTGGGCGCACATGGCGCGCCCTGGCGGCGGAGGCGGTGGAGCGGGCGCTGGGACCGCAGCCCGGACCGGTCCACCTCAACCTGCCCTTCACCGAGCCGCTGGTATCGTCGGGGGCGACCGTCGACCTCGGGCCGGAGCTGCCGGCGCGGGACGGGGAGGACACGCCGCCGGCCGCCTCGCCCGGTGCACCTGATCCGGCCCTGGTCGATGAGCTCGCCGGCCTGGTCCGTGCCACCGAGCGCGGCCTGATGCTGACCGGCGGCCTGCGGAGCCCCGGCGAGCCCGGCGCCACTTCTGCCATCGCGCGGCTGGCGGAGGCCGCAGCCTGGCCGCTCATCGCCGAGCCGACGTCCGGTGCACGAATCGGTCCCGCGGCCCTCGCCATGGGAGCCCTCCTCCTCGGCGCCCCCGGCTTCGCGACCGGCCACGTCCCCGACCTGGTGATCCAGTTCGGCTCCACTCCCACCAGCCGAGCCGCACTCGCCGCCGCCGCCCGAGCGCGGCGCCTGGTCGTGGTCACCGCGCCGGGGACCGAGGCGGACCCCGGACACGCCGCCTGGATGACGGTGCGCTGCGACCCGGCCGCCCTCGCCGCGGCGCTGGTGGAGCGGCTGGTCCCGCGCCCGGAGACGGCCTGGCGGCGGGCCTGGTCAGAGGCGGACCGGCTGGCCGCGAACGCCGTCGCCGCCTGGATGGAGGAGCTGGGCGACGAGCCCTTCGAGGGCCGGGTGGCGCGCGATCTCGCCGCCTGTCTCCCGGAGGGTGCCACCCTCTTCGCCGGCTCGAGCATGCCGATTCGCGACCTGGACGGCTTCATGCTGCCGCGGACCGGGCTTCGGGTGGTCGGCAACCGCGGTGCCAGCGGCATCGACGGGTCGGTGTCGACCGCGCTGGGCCTGGCGGCGGGCGCGGCCGCGCAGGACCCCCGCACCTTCGCCCTGATCGGCGATCTCGCCTTCCTCCACGACGCCGGGGCACTGTTCTGGGCTGCCGGCCGCGGACACGATCTCGTCATTGTTGTCATCAACAACCAGGGCGGCGGGATCTTCGATCTCCTCGACCAGTCCCGGCTCCCGGAGCACGAGGCGCTCTTCTCCACCCCGCACGGCATCGACCTCGCGGCTCTCACGGCCGCTGCGGGCGCCGGTCATCGACTGGTCACCCGGAGCCGGGACCTGGCACCCGCCGTCACCGCCGCGGGCGCCGCCGGTGGGCTGCAGGTGGTGGAGGTCCGCACCGAACGTCGCCGCAACGCGGAGCTGCATCGGGCGGTGACTGCGGCTGTCGAGAGGGCACTGAACCTATACGGCGCTTGAGGTCACGCCCCTGGTGGGGTCCCCTGCTCGAAAGCCTGGAGAGCCACCTGCTCCACTCCTTCCGACCGCACTCCACCTCAGGGCGTCGATGAGGTCAACGCAGTCACCCGGCCGGAGGTTACGCTCACGTGGGGGTTGCACCGAGCTCCCTTGCGGGCCGGCCGTATTCGAGTTCGCGCGTTGATACGAGATCCGGGGTGCGGGAGAATGGCGCGGTGAGCCCCCCCACGCTCTCTCCGGCGTCCGCGCTGATCCCGGTCGGCGATCCCTGGCGTGCGAGCCTGCGCGTCCCGGTATTCGGCACCCTGCTCTTGGCGCTGGCCTTCTTCCTGTACGCCGCCCCGGTGAAGGAGACGCCCTTCCTCTTCGATCACGCGCCGTGGACCAACGACCCCTATGACACCGCGATCTCCTTCATGATGTTCTTCGTCCCGCTCATCGCCGTCCTCTGCGCGCCGCGCGTGCTGCTCTGCCGGCGTGCGGAGCCCCTGCCCACCGCACGGATCCATGACGTGCTGCGCGGATGCCGGGTGATCCTCGCGGGCATCACCCTCACGCTGGCGGCCGAGTGGGTCAGCGTCTTCGTGCGCGACAGCAGCGTGCAGTGGAACGGTGCCACCTGGCTGCAGATCGGCATGCTCGTGGTGATGAGCGGCATGGATGTCGGCGCGGTGCTGGCGGTGCGGCGTGCAGGATTGCCCCGCCAGGGCAGAGAACCGGCGATGCGGACCGACCCCGACTGGCTGGGCGACTTTCTCCGCTTCGTCGACACCTGGAGCCGCCGGTTCGGCCCCGGTGGCCGGCTGGCGCTATGGGCGACGGGCCTCGCCGACCGGCACCTGCTGGCAAGGATCCGGCGTCACCCGCTCTGGACCGCCTTTGGCCTTTGCGCCATGTTCGGCGCGGGGGTCGGCGTCAACCAGGGGATCAGGGAGGGATACGGCGGGCAGGTCACAGTGTTCGTCGCCCTCCTCCTCGCCGTGGGCATGTTCGGACTTCTGGTCGCGAGCGGGGAGTACCTCGGGCTCGTCCGGAGCAGCGCTCCGTGGCACGGGTCGGCGCGACGCCTCATCGACGCGGCGGTCATCACCAGCGTCGGGCTGCTCGTCCCCTTTGCCCTGCGCGACGGCCTCTGGTGGATGGTGGGGAGCAACAGCACCGCGGCGGGGCTTCCCCGATTGGTGGCCCTGCTGGGGATCTCGATCCTCGTGATCTTCGTCGCGGTCTACGCTGCCGAGACGGTGCTGCACCTGCACTCCGAGCCGCGCGTCGCCTGAATGCGACCACCCGCTCTCCTGAGGGCTCTGAGGCAATTCGTGGCCATGATGCGCATAATCGCCTCATGATCTACCGACTACCCCACCTCGATGCGGAGGTCCACCGCCAGCTTGGCGACCTCGCCGCGGTCCGGAAGGAGCTGACCCACCAGTTGCAGGACGCCTCCAGCTGGACGGGAACGCTGCGGCGCGTGGCCTGGGCGGAGGCGATCCGGTCGTCGACGGCCATCGAGGGCTTCAACACCACAGCGGAGGAGGCCCTGGCCATCGTCGAGCAGCGGGAGCCTCGTCACACCGACGCGGAGACCGTGGCCGCCATCGACGGATACCGCCGGGCGATGGAGAAGGTGCTCGTGCTGGCGGGGAGCCCGGACTTCGACTGGCGGCGCAGCGATCTCCTGATCCTCCACGCGGACGTGGCTCAGGGCGTGGCCCAGGCGCGGCCGGGCCGATTCCGCGACCACGCAGTCCACCTGGCGGACGGGCAGGGACATGTCGTGTACGAGCCGCCACCCGCGGCCGAGGTCGCCACGTTGACCGGGGAGATGTGCGCCTGGCTGCGCAGCGACGAGGCGGCCGCCACTCCCCCCGTGGTACGGGCCGCGATGGCCCACCTCCATGTGGCAGTGATCCACCCCTGGCTGGACGGCAACGGGAGGATGGCCCGAATCGTCCATTCCCTTGTGCTGGCCCGTGAGGGGGAGCTGGCCGCGCCGTTCGCCTCCATCGAGGGCCTCCTGGGGCGCCACACGCAGGCCTACTACGCCGCCCTCTCCGCAGCGTCGCCCGGAGGGCGATACGACCCGGTGATCGGGGACGCGACCCCGTGGGTGGGCTTCGCCGTCAGGGCTCATCTCCTCCAGGCCCTGGAGCACCAGCGGAACCTGACCGAGGCCGGCATTCGCTTTCGGCTGTGCACGCGACTGGCGGCGTATGCCGGCCTCCCCGAGCGCGCCGCGTCCGCCCTGGACCAGGCGCTGCTCGGCCTGCCCTCCCGCAATGACAGCTACCGCGCCGAGCATGGTGTGTCGCGACCAACCGCCACCCGCGACCTGGTGGCCCTGGAGACGGCCGGCCTTCTCCAGGCCCGTGGCGCGGGTCGAGCCGTCGAGTACGTCGCCACCGATGCCCTCGCCCAGGCGTGGGCCGAGGATCGCGGCTCCCCCGCCGTCACGGACATCGATCACCGGATCCAGGAGCTTGTCCTGGGTCTGGCGCCGCCGCCCCCAGCGGCGGTGCGTCCGCCCGGCGGCGTCAGGGCCCCCAGGGCAACGGGCGATGACGAGCGTCGCCGACGCGACCGGCAGGTCACCGCTGCGAATCCCCACCCGTCAAGTCGAGATTCGCCCGCCACCGGGTAGACTTTCGCCCATGTCCCAGACCTCCCGCGATCTCCTCGCCGCCGCCCGCCGCAACGTCCGTGAGCTGACCCCGCATCAGGTGCACGAGGGCGACGGGCGGGTGCTGATCGACGTCCGCGAACAGGACGAATGGGACCAGGGCTACATCGCCGGGGCCCTCCACCTGAGCAAGGGCTACATCGAGCTGCGGATCGAGGACGCGGTGCCTGACCGCTCCACGCCGATCACCCTCTATTGCGCCGGCGGGATCCGCTCCCTGCTCGCCGCCCGGGCCCTCGGGGAGATGGGCTACCAGGACGTCGCCTCCATGTCCGGGGGCTTCGGTGCCTGGAAGGACGCCGGCCTCCACTTCACCGTCCCCCGGGCGTTGACCGCCGAGCAGAAGCTCCGCTACAGCCGCCACCTGCTCATGCCCGAGATCGGTGAGGAGGGCCAGGGCAAGCTCCTCGACGCCAAGGTGCTGATGATCGGCACCGGTGGTCTGGGCTCGCCCGCCGCCCTCTACCTGGCGGCGGCGGGGGTGGGCACCCTCGGGCTGGTCGACTTCGACACCGTCGACGTGAGCAACCTCCAGCGCCAGATCCTCCACGCCCAGGACCGGGTCGGGATGGCCAAGACCCAGTCCGCCAAGATCGCCCTCACCGCTCTCAACCCCGACGTCCATGTGGTCGAGCACAACGAGGTGCTCAACAGCGAAAGCGCCCCCCGGCTCTTCCGCCAGTACGACGTCATCGTCAACGGCTGCGACAACTTCCCGACCCGCTACCTGGCCAACGACGTCGCCATCTTCGAGCGCAAGCCCCTGGTCGACGGCGGGATCCTCCGTTTCGAGGGTCAGGTCTCCACCATCGTGCCCTTTGCCTCGCCCTGTTACCGCTGCCGCTACCCCGCGCCGCCGCCCCCCGAGGAGGCACCCTCCTGCGCCGAGGCGGGCGTGCTCGGGGTGCTGCCCGGCATCGTCGGCGTGCTCCAGGCCGCCGAGGTGGTCAAGCTGATCCTCGGCATCGGCCGGCCCCTCACCGGCCGCCTGCTCGCCATCGACGCCCTGGACATGCGCTTTCGCGAGTTCCGCGTCCCGCGTGACCCGGAGTGCCCGGTCTGCGGGGAGAACCCGACCATCACCGAGCCGATCGACTACGAGGGCTTCTGCGCGGTTCCGCTCACCCGCTCGGCGGCGGCCCCCCCGGTGCGCGCGACCGCCGGCTGACGGCACCTGCCTCCTCGAATAGGGAGTCCCTGGCAGTACCCTCTCGACAGGGACTCCCTGTGGATCGCCAAACATGCTTCAGTGGTCGCCATGCGTGCAGCGATCTTCAACGGCCCCGGTTCGATCACAGTGGGCCAGCGACCCGACCATCGAGATGCCGACCGACGCGGTTGTCCGGGTCGTGCTTGCCTGCGTGTGCGGCTCCGATCTCTGGTATTACCGCGGCGACTCCCCGCCATCTTCCGCAACACCGGTTTGCGAGGCGGCGTGTCACCTGCGCGAAGGTACATACGAGAACTGATGCCCGACGTCCTCGAGGGTCGCATCAACCCCGGAGCCGTATGCGCTTCATCGTTCTGCTCTCCGCGTGTTCATGGATTCCCTCCCCTTCGTGGAATCGTGGCAACCCGCTCCTCGGCCAAACCCCGCCTGCCCTTCCGGCCTCAGGGTGTTCCCCGGTACTCGGCGTCGGTGACGTGTGCGCCCCAATCGGCTTCGGGCTTGGGGCTGTCGCCGACACCTTCGGTGATGGAGAAATGGGCCATGAAGTTGTCGGGGGCAGCACCGTGCCAATGCCACTCGTCGGAGGGGGTGAACACGACCTCGCCGGGGCGGATCTCAGTGATCTCCTCCCCTCGGGACTGCACCCGCCCCACCCCCTCGGAGACGTAGAGGGTCTGGCCGAGGGCGTGGGAGTGCCTGGCGGTGCGGGCTCCGGGGGTGAACCGCACCAGGTTGACCCTCACCCGTGAGGGCTCCTCGCCTTGGACGATCGAGTCGATCCAGACATCGCCGGTGAACGTCTCGGCCGCCCCTTTGGTGGTCGGTCGCCTAGATCGGATGTCCATCTGCATCTCCTTGCTGTGAGGGCCTTATGTCGAGTGCAGTTCAGGGCCGGACTATGACCTTGAGCGCTTCGCGCGCTGCCATGGCCCGGTAGCCGTCAGCGACGTCGTCGAGGTCGACCGAGCGGTCAAAGACCTTTCCCGGCTCGATCCGCCCTTCGAGGATGTCCGGGAGCAGCTCTTCGATGTAGGCCCGAGCCGGGGCGACGCCACCGGTGAGGGTGACGTTGCCCATGAAGACACTGAAGTCCATCGGGACCGCCGGGTACTGGGGGGCGCCGACCCGGCTGACGACTCCGCCGTCGCGGACGACGGCGAACGCGGCCTCGATGGCCGGCAGCAGGCCAACGCACTCGAGCACGGCGTGGGTCCCGTCACCGCCGGTAAGGTCGCGTACTTTCTCGACGCCCTCCTCGCCGCGCTCGGCGATCACATCGGTGGCGCCGAACTCGACCCCCAGATCGGTGCGGCCCTTGTGGTGACCCATCAGAATGATGCGCTCCGCGCCAAGCCGCTTGGCTGCAAGCACCGCGGACAGTCCGACTGCGCCGTCGCCGATCACCGTCACGGTCGTCCGGGGATTCACGCCTGCGGTGTGAGCGCAGTGGTATCCGGTGGGGAAAACATCCGAGAGGGAGAGCAGGGAAGGCAGGAGTGCCGAGTCCTCGGCGACGGGAAGCCTGACCAGCGTGCCCTGCGCCTGGGGAACGCGGACGGCTTCGCCCTGGCCACCGTCGATGCCGTCGCTGGCCCACAGCCCGCCGTGCCGGCACGACGTCTGCAGACCCTCAGAGCAGAAGTCGCAGGTGTTGTCCGCCCACACGAACGGCGCCACCACCAGATCACCCTTGCGGAAACCTGAGACTTCAGGACCGAGATCCTCGACGATGCCAAGGAACTCGTGACCGATCCGTTCGCCCGCCTCCGAGCGTGGCATCGACCGGTATGGCCACAGGTCACTGCCGCAAATGCAGGCCTGCACGACGCGCACCAGCGCGTCGGTGGGCTCCCGAAGCTGGGGATCGGGGACGTTCTCCACTCGGATGTCTCCGGCCCCATGGATGATCGTTGCTCGCATGATGGGTCCCTTCGTCTGCTCACTGCTTGTCGTTCGAGGCGCAGCCTCGTGTTTGCATCATCATGAGCGCGGCACCACCTTGAGTGTGGCCGACCGGGTTCGTCGCTCGTCCAGGTGGTCATCACGGTCTCTCCTTCGCTAACGCGGCGTCGCGCTCACACGTCCCCCTGAGGCAGTTCTGGTTCCGGTCGGTAGCGGCCTCCTGGCTCCAGCAAACGGGGTACGAGACCGATCAGGAAGGGGCTTCACCAGATGAGGAGATTGACCAAACAAGCGTCGGTCCAGCCCCGGCGGGGGCGGGGCCCGCGGCTCAGCCGATCCGGTCGAGGAACTCCCGGAGCGTCGCGGTGAAGGCGGGCGGGTCCTCGAGGTTGGCCAGGTGGCCCACCCCGGGAATCACGGCCAGCTCGCCCCGCGGTAGGACGGCGGCCTCCTCCCGGGCCTCGTCCAGGCTCACGATCGCGTCCTGATCGCCCTGGATCACCAGGGCCGGCACATCCACCAAGCCGAGCAGCGGCGTGCTGTCGGGCCGGCACGCCATCGCCGCCTGACAGGCGGCGATCCCCGCCGGACGGCAGTGGCGGATCCGTCCCACCACGGGATCGGCGATGTGCGGCTCGTCGCGCGCTCGGGGACCCAGTAGCCGCTTGACCATGGGAACGACCGTCTCCACCCCGTCGCGCAGGGCCAGCTTGGCCATCTCGCGCCGATTGTCCGCCTGCTTCGGAGTGTCCGCCGTAGCCCGCGAGGATGCCAGCACCAATGCGCTCACCCGCTCCGGGTCCAGGCGCAGCAGGGCCAGCGCGGCGTACCCGCCCATGGAGGTCCCCACCGCCACGAACTCACTCACCCCGGCCGCATCCAGGCTGCGAAGCACCGCCGCGGCGTACCCGTCGAGGGTCGCGAGCAGGGGCTCGGGCAGCTCCGGCGACTCCCCGCAGCCCCACATGTCGGGACGCAGGCAGCGGAAGCCCCCGGAGAGAGCCGCCACCTGGTGGTCCCACTGGGAGGCGTCGAGAGGGAAGGCGTGGAGGAGGAGGAGGGACGGCCCGGCGCCGGTGTCGTGGAGGGCGAGCCGGGGCGGCTGCTGGGGATCTCCGCTCGAGCCGGGCCCGGGCCCTGGGGATGAGCGGCCGCCGCCCTCCCTCATTGGTTCAGGCGCTGTTAGCGATGGGTTGGAGCGGGAAGTCCACGTCGAGCGTCGCCTCCTCGATGTGCGTGCGGGCATGCCGCTCGACGTCGCGGAGCTTGAGGATCTCGGCTGGCGTGATCAGGGTGATCGCGACCCCGCTGCGTCCCGCCCGGCCGGTGCGGCCCACGCGGTGGAGGTAGTCGTCCGGCGTGCCCGGCACGTCGTAGTTGATGACGTGGCTGATGTCGTCGATGTCGAGGCCGCGCGCCGCCACGTTGGTGGCGATCAGCGAGCGCACGTGGGTGGCGACGAACCGCCGCATCGCCTCGTCGCGCTCCTTCTGGGTGAGGTCGCCGTGGAGGACCCCGATGGTGTAGCCGCGCCGCTCGATCTGCACCTGGAGGAGGTCGGCGGTGCGCTTGGTCTCCACGAAGATGAGCGCCATGGTCACATCGGGCTGGTCGAGGATGCGGCAGAGGGTGTCCACCTTGTCGGCCCAACTGGACCGGACATAGAGCTGCCGGACCTCCGCGGGGATCTCGGGTCGCGTGCTGACCTCGATCGTGACCGGATCGTGCATGTGGCGGCCGGCGATGCGGCGCACCCAGTCCGGCATGGTGGCGCTGAAGAGGAGTGTCTGGCGCTGCTTGGGGCACTCGCGGAGGATCGCCTCGACGTCGGGGGCGAAGCCCATGTCCAGCATGCGGTCGGCCTCGTCGAGCACGGCCATCCGGATCCCGCTCAGTGAGATCGATCGGCGCTGCAGGTGGTCGCGGAGCCGGCCCGGGGTCGCCACCACGATGTGCGGGTGATGGCGCATGCCGTCGAGCTGGCGCGACATCGAGTCGCCGCCGTAGATCGCCAGAGCGCGCAGCCGGCCGGCGGACAGCCGGGCCAGGTCGTCGTGAACCTGCACCGCGAGCTCGCGAGTCGGGCAGAGCACGAGGGCCTGCAGGGTGTCGGAGTCCGGATCGAGGCGCTCCACCATGGGGATCCCGAAGGCGGCGGTCTTGCCGCTTCCGGTGTGGGCCTGACCGATCACGTCGCTGCCGAGCAGCGCCGGCGGGATGGCGCCGGTCTGGATCGGCGTGGTCTGCTCGAACCCCAGCTCCGCCACCGTGCGCAGCATCGCCGCACTCAGGCCTAGGCTTTCGAAGCTCTGGGGGGAGTAGAGATCTCGGTCCTCTTCCGCTGCGACAGGAGTGGGTCGGGGTCTGAGGACCGGCGGTCGACGCGACCGCATCGTTGTGGAGGAACGCAAACTTGAGCCTCAGTCTACCCGAGCGGCGCCGTTCTGGGACTCCCACGGGGCGGATCGGTGCATTTCGGTCACGCCGCGATCCGTCCAGGGGGGCGGCCCCGGGCAGCTGAGGGTCCCGGTCCCGACCCCTTCCGGCCCCTGATCCCCGGGTCCTGCGGCCGCTGCGGAGACAAGCGGGCGGGCCGTACGATGGCCGGGATGCCGGCAGTCCTCTGCACGCTCCCTCTCCCCGATCCCTACGCCGAGCGGATCTCCCGGGCCGCCTCGCTCCGGGTCCTGGGCCGGATCCCCGTCCACGCCGAGCTCTGCGCCGCGCTCCGCGCCGACCCCGTCGACGTCCTCTGCCCGCAGCTCGCCGACGTTGTCGATGCGGAGGTCCTCGATGCCGGGCTGCCCCTCCTGCGCGGGGTCTGCGTCTACGCGGTCGGGTACAACAACGTGGACGTCGCCGCCGCCACCGCGCGCGGGATCGCCGTCGGCCACACCCCGGGCGTGCTGACCGACGCCACCGCCGATCTCACCATGGCCCTGATGCTCGCCGCGGCGCGCCGGATCGTCGAGGGCGACGCGGCCATGCGCGCCGGCGAGTTCCGCGGCTGGGAGCCGGGTTACCTGCTGGGGAAGGAGCTGAGGGGGGCGCTGCTCGGGATCGTCGGCTTCGGCCGGATCGGGCAGGCGGTGGCGCGGCGCGCCCGCGGCTTCGGGATGCGCCTGGCCGCCTACGGCCACCGCGGCGTGCGGGTGCCCGAAGATCTGGCCGATTCCGTCCAGATCTTCGACGACCTCGACCGTCTCCTCAGCGAGAGCGACGTGGTCTCGCTGCACACGCCGCTCACGGAGCAGACCCGGCACCTCATCGGGGAGGCGGCGCTGCGCCGGATGAAACCCACCGCGATCCTGATCAACGCGGCACGGGGCCCGGTGGTCGACGAGCCGGCACTGGTGCGGGCGCTCCAGGAGGGCTGGATCGCCGGCTGCGGGCTGGACGTCTACGAGGACGAGCCGCGCATGGCTCCAGGCCTGGCGGAGTGCCGCACCGCGGTGCTCTCACCCCACCTGGGCAGCGCCACGGTGAGCACCCGCTCGGCGATGGCCGCGCTCACCGCCGACAACGCCCTGGCCGTGCTGGCGGGGCGCCTGCCCGTCCACTGTGTCAATCCCGAGGCCGCCGAGGTGCTCAGATGACCGCATCCGCCGCCCCGCCCCCGCTCGCCCGGGCGGTCCTCCCCGAGCGGGTCGAGATGGTGGCCCTGGACCTCGACGGGACCTGCCTCGACTTCCAGCAGCAGCTCCATCCGCGGATCGAGGCCGCGGTGCGCGAGGCGGGGGCGCGGGTGCCGGTGGTGATCGCCACCGGACGGATGTACCGCTCCGCTCTGCCGTGGGCGCGCCGCCTCGGGGTCAGGGCGCCGCTCATCTGCTACCAGGGTGCCCTGGTCCAGGCCATGCCGGATCCCGATCCCGGAGAGGGGCTGGCGTACGGCCGGCTGATCTCCACCGAGACGCTCGACGCCGCCACCGCCCAGCTGGCGATCGCCGTCGCCCGGGAGCACGGCTGGCACCGCCAGGCTTACGTCGACGACAACCTCTTCTGCGAGGAGGATCGACCCGAGGCCCGCCTCTATGCGCACGTCGGAGCGGTTTCCATCCAGTTCGTCGACGACCTCACCCTCGCCGTCGCCGGCGGCACCGTCAAGGTCGTCATCGTCATCCTCGATGGCGAGGAGGCGGTCCGCTGCCGCGTGGTGATGACCGACGCACTCGGCGCGCGGGCCCGGGTGACCCCGTCGTACCCCCAGTTCATCGAGATCGCCAGCCCGCGGGCCGGCAAGGGCCCGGCGGTGCGCCGGCTGGCCGAGGAGCTCGGCGTCGACCTCTCCCGAGCGGTCGCCATCGGGGACGCCCCCAACGACGTCGACATGCTGGAGGCCGTCGGATTCGGTGTGGCGGTGGAGGGTGCCCTGCCGGAGGTGCTGAGCCACGCTGCCTGCACCTGCCCCGTGGCCAAGGAGGGTGGCGTCGCCGACGTCCTCACCGCCCTCGGCCTGGCCGGCGTTTAGCTCTCCGGGAAAGCCCCTCGAAGATCGAGGGAAAACCCTGATGACAGGGCTCTGCGGGGCGGGTCTAATCGGGGCGCGATGTCCGTGTCAGAGCGTGGTGCATACCGGCGCCCCGAGCAGGGGTGGTCCATCTGGAGGGTGCCGGAAGAGTCCGATCCTCGCCAGCTCGCAGTGGCGCGTCGCCTGCTGCGGCTCGAGGCCTACCTGGTCCCCGCCGGCGGGGGCCTCCTGGTCGGGGGCGCGGTCGCGTTCTGGGTGGCGGTCAGCATCAAGCTCGGGCAGCGCGTGTGGGCGTACTGCGTGGCGGTCGCGCTCCAGGCGGCAGTGATCCTGGCGGCCGCCGCCGTCACCTATGAGGCGGCGTGGGGGCCCGGCGGGGCGCTGGTCTCCGCCGAGCACGGCGGCGTTGCCGTTCCCGGCTTCTTCGCCCACGTCCTCCCCTTCATCCCGCTCTTCCTGGTGCCGCTCGCGGCCCTGGTCCTGCTGCTGCACCCCGTCGCTCGTGCTGTCGCCCTTCCACTGGGCAGGCAGCCGGCTGGGGTCGGCCGATAGCCGAGATAGTCCGCTAGGAGGCGGCCTCCCCCCGCCTCCTTAGCGGGCCTCTCGGGCGGCGGAGGACATGTCCACACGAGGAGCTGAGAGCGGGCTAGCCTCAACGCCGTCGAGCAGTTTCTCAGCACGACCAATGGAACCTACACCCCTGAAACCTTCACCCCGGTGGCCGGGGTGGGCGGCCAAGCCGTCTGGTACTCCTTCAGCTACGCGGCGATGGGCGGAGGACGCCAAGCCGTCTGCGGGATGGTCGCCACGCAGGGCACGAATCTTGTCATCGTGGAAGACTATTACGCCAACTCCACGCCGTCCGAGTCTCCGTTCAGCGGTCTCATCAACTCGTTGTTCGGCTGAGCCCTGGCAGCTAGACCTCGGCCGCGCCGGACACTCCGCACCGTTGACGCACCCCGCTGAGCTGCGGCGATTCGTGGAAGAACCGTGGGTCTGGGCAAGCCCACCCCCACCGTGGCCGACGCCAGGATGTCAGCGTCCTCCTACTATTCACGGCCTTGGACGCTGACATCGACTTCCGGATACCTCAGCCCTTTCGGGCCTTCTCCGTCGGATGGTTTTCCGTCCTCGCACTCGGGGCCGTCCTCTCCGCGATCGAGGCCGCCATGCACGGCGCTCTCGCGGTGCTGCTGATCTCTGTGGTCGCGGCGGGGCTCTTCACGGCGGTGGCCTGGCGCTGGAGCAGGGTCGGGGTCCGGAGCACCAGAGGCGCGCTCATCGTGCGCAATTTCGCCTCGACGCGAACGATCCCTCGCGAGTCGGTGGCAGGCTTCCGACTCGGTGGGGCTCGATTCAAGTATCAGGGGCGAGCCATCCGCGTTCTGCTGACGGATGGATCCTCCGTGGTGATCGCGGCGACCGAACGGTACTCAGGCTCGCCCGTTCACCACGACGAGCAACTGGCCGGGCTACGAATCTGGCTTGCAGGAGCGAGGGGGCTGGACGGGAGCGACGCCAACCCCATGTACTAA
>PLAX01000183.1 GCA_003135255.1 Candidatus Dormiibacterota bacterium
CGGCTCCGGATCGATGCCACCCCCCCCGTCCACTGCCTGGTGGGAGGCGACGATCTGGTGCCGCAGATCTCGGCGGCCTCGATCGTCGCCAAGGTACATCGCGACGCTCTGATGCGCCGCCTCCACCTGGATGCCCCGGTGTACGACTGGGCCAGCAACAAGGGCTATGGGGCCCCGGTCCACCGCGCCGCGATCCTGGCCCACGGTGTGCACCCGGAGCATCGGCGCGTCTTCATCGAGAATCTGCTCCAGCTTCAGCTCGACCTGGGGATGGACGTCGCGGCCGTGGTCCCGCTGGCGCGGTCTGGCAGGAACTGACCTCTCGCGACGGGACCTGCCGCGACCTACCTGGGTCGCATCTACCCGACCCACCTGCGCCGCACCCTGGCTCTCAGGAGGTGAGGTACGGGAGCCGGGGCGTTTGACATACGAACATCGGTTCGTTACCATACGGGTATGGTCGCACCCGGGACGATCGAGCTGGAGCTCCCCCTTGGCGACGGACCGACGGGAGAGCTGGCGAGCCGGCGGCTGGGCCACGTCCGCCAGATCGTTGGCGATGATGGCGACGCGCTGGTGCGTCTGGCCGCAGCCTTCCCCAACCTGGCTGCGATGTACGCGGCATCCGAGGAGGAGCTGAGCCGCGTGGTTGGCCCGATCGCTGCCGCCCGGATCCGCTGGTTCCTCGACGCTCCGCTGGCGACCAGCCTGGCACCCCGGCACCTGAGAGCGCTCGCCGAAGCGGCCTGACGAGCCGCGGGGTTCGCACTCCGACTTCCCCTCCCGGCGACCGATGCGGGTTGCGGGAGGGGAAGTGGCTTCGCCCGGGACGTGCCGGCTGTGTCAGCATTGGAGCAAGCGGGAAGTCACATGACGGCAGCGTCGCCGGCGGGGCGATGGCGGCGCCCGGCCGTCGGGATCCCCGGCCGGGACCGGCTACCGCCCCGTTCATGACCCGCCCATCGAGGAGAAGGACCATGCTGGGTCGACGCTCCAGGTCCGCCGTGATCGAGAAGCAGGTGACAGAGACAGGCACCAGAGCCGTGGAGAAGGCGGCCGAGACCGTGACCGAGCTCGCCGAGCGTGCGGTCGTGGTGGCCCGTGAAGCCCAGCGCGTCGCCAGTCCGGCACTGCGCAGCGCCGCGCACAGCTCGGCAGAGACTCTGAGCCACGCCGCCGAGCGGGCGGCCGTGGTCCTCGCCGATGCCGCTGATCGTCTCTCACAGGAGGTTTCCGAGATGCCGAGCATGGCAAAGGGCAAGCGCGCCGCCAAAGCTGCGACGAAGGCCGCGATCAAAGCCGCGCGTCCAAAGCGGTGGCGCCGCCGGTTTCGCCGGGCCCTGGTCGTCACCGGTGTCGCCGGAGGGGTGTACCTGGTCATCACCAAGACGCCGCTGAAGGCCAAGCTTTCGGAGCTGGTCTTCGGTCCCCCGCTCGACGAGGAGGACCTCGAGCCGATCACGCTGCCGGTCAGCGGTGCGCAGGCACCGGACGACGGCGAGGCCTCGGAGGCACCGGACGAGACGGAGAGCGCCAAGAAGGCCCCGAAGGCCAAGGGACACACCTCAACTCGGGCCCCCAAGGACGACGGTGCCGCAGAGTAGGAGGATCTCCCGGCCTGCCCCATCGCCCATCCTGAAGGAGCGTCAGTGACCGATCGCCCATTCCTGCCCCGTCGCCCCCCGGACGATCGGTCCTACCCGCCACGCCCCCCCTACCGTCCACCGATGCCGGCCCCCCGGCCGAATTCGGAGCCGGCCCCGACCTCCAGCAGCGTCCGGCTCAAGGACGGAGAGCGGGAGATCGAGGTGAGCGGGACCCCGATCTTTGTCCGCCAGGTCCTCGACGACCTGCCCACGCTGCTCGCCCGCCTCCGGGGCGAGACCCCACCCACGCCCGCGGCGATCCGCATGCCCGCCCCCTCCGCCGGCCAGCCACCGGCAGCCCACCCGCCGGCACCCGAGGTCCACGCCCCGGTACCGGAGGTCCGCGCTCCGGCACCTGAGACACCGCCGGCTGCACCGGAGATCCCGATCGCAGCCGNNGACCGATTCGGACGGCGACGAGGTCTCGCTGGAGGAGCAGGTGCTGACAGCACTGCGCGGTGCCGCGCATCCGCTCCCGGTCGTCGGGATCCGCGATCGCCTCGGGCCTGGCGTGAGCGGGCAGCAGGTGCGCCGCATCCTGGAGCGCGCCGGATCCAAGGTGGTCGCGAGCGGCGACCGGCCGATCCGCTACCGGCTTCGCTAGCGGCTGGTGGACCAGGCACTGGTGGGCGAGGCAGGATTCGAACCTGCGACCCGAGGGTTATGAGCCCCCTGCTCTAACCGGCTGAGCTACTCGCCCCATCCCATTTGACCAGACGGACGGCCCCACGAGAGGCTACGCTGCCCAGCGATGACTGACACGCCGACGCCGGCCCGTCCGCGCCGCCCCGACAAGCAGATGTACTTCCTGATCCTCGCGATCGCCGCCCGGAGCCGGGCCGACTGCCTGGGCCGCCGGGTGGGGGCCGTGATCCTCCGTGAGGACCGCGTCCTCAGCACCGGGTACAACGGGACACCCTTCGGGATGCCCAACTGCACCGAGGGGGGCTGCCGGCGCTGCGCCCAGCGGGATCTCGACACCAGCCTTCGCGGCGGTGCCTACGACGTCTGCATCTGCGTCCACGCGGAGCAGAACGCACTGCTCACCGCCGCCCGCTTCGGGCAGCAGACCCTCGGCGCCTCCATCACCTCGACCGTGCAGCCGTGCTTCGGCTGCCTCAAGGAGTTGCTCCAGGCCGGCATCGAGGAGGTCCGCTTCCTCCACCCCTGGGATCCCGTCGAGGCGTACCACGACCCCGGGTTGGCTCAGCAGTACGCGGCGCTGCGTGCCCGGTTCCGGGTCTTTTCCCAGGTCGGCGACCCCGTCGTGGACACCGGGGACCTCTTCGCCGCCTTCAGCCGGGCCTGAATCTCGGCAGGGAGATTCGCTCACGGCGCACCGGCCCCCCGATCGGCTATACAGAGGGCAGCCCAGCCCGCCACATGAGGAGGTCCACCCGTGAGCGCCACGCACCTGGACGACGAGGAAGAGGAAGAGGACAAGTAGCCGGCGGCGGGGTCGGCACGGCCGGGGGAGACCTCAGCCGCGGACCGGGATCCTCGGCGCGCTCGGCATCTGGGGACCGCCGGTCGCCGCGTAGTTATCCTTGCTGACCTCGGCGGCGATCAACTCGGCCACGCTTCGGAAGATGCGGCCCGTCAGCGACGTCGGGGCCGCCACCATCAACGGCTGGCCGTCGCCTCCACCGATCCGGACCCCCGGGTCGAGCGGGATCGCGCCGAGGAAGNNCTCCCCGCAGTGGGGGCAGATGAAGCCGCTCATGTTCTCGATGACACCGAGCACCGGGAGGCGGAGCTGGGCAAACATCTGGATGCCGCGGCTCACGTCGGCGATCGACACGTCCTGGGGTGTGGTGACGATGACCGCCCCGGTGAGGGGGATGGATTGGGCCAGGCTGATCTGGATGTCGCCGGTGCCGGGCGGCAGGTCGATGACCAGGTAGTCGAGCGGGCCCCACTCCACCTCGTAGAGGAACTCCCGCATCGCCTTGGCCAGCATCGGGCCACGCCACATCACCGGCTGGCCGGGTTTGAGGATGGTGCCGAAGCTCACCACCTCGATACCGAAGGCGAAGAGCGGCAGCATCTTTCCCGACTCCCCGGCCTGGGGTTGCTCGTGAAGGCCCATCATGATCGGCACGTTCGGGCCATAGATGTCCGCATCAAGGAGGCCGACGCGGGCGCCGGCCTGGGCCAGCGCGATCGCCACGTTGACGCTCACCGTGGTCTTGCCCACCCCACCCTTGCCGGCACTGACGGCCACGATGTTCTTGACCCCGGGGATCTCCTGGCGCCCGGGCAGCCCGCGGGCCGCCGAGGTGACGTCGCTCTCCCAGGCGACCGAGACGGACTCCACGCCGGGCACCTGCTCGACCAGGGCGGCCCGGATGTCGGCCTCGATCCGGCCGGTGAGCGGGCAGGCCGGGGTGGTCAGGACGACCTTGAGCGACACCGCCCCGCCCTCACAGCGGATGTCCTTGACCATGTGCAGGCTGACGAGGTCGCGATGGAGCTCCGGCTCCATCACCGTGCTGAGCGCCTGCTCGATGGCGGCGACGGTCGGGGATTGAGCCATCGGTGACCGAGTATAGCCGCGCCCATTCCCGCGCCCGTTCGGATCGGGAGCCGCCGGGCCGCCCGGCCACTCCCCGCCCCTGCCCGATCTCCGCGACGTTCAGAATCTCTGACATGCTCTCGACCGGGGCTCGGCGTGACCTGGAGCGGCAGGTCGGCGCCGCCCATCTCCACACCCGCCCGGCCGACCTCGCCGCCTACGCCTTCGACGCCTTCGGTGCCTCCGGCGAGCGGCGGCTCCCCGATGCGGTCGTGCTCCCCGCCACCACCGAGGAGGTGCGCGGAGTCGTGCGAGTCTGCGCCCGACACGGGCTGCCGGTCGTACCCCGGGGCGCGGGCACCGGCTATGCGGCCGGAGCGGTCGCGCGCCACGGGGGGGTCATCCTCAACCTCTGCAGGATGAACCGCATCCTCGGGCTCGAGGTGGAGGGGCGGCGGCTGCACGCCGAGGCCGGGGTGGTGACGGCCGCCATCCACCGGCGCGCCGCCGCCGCCGGCCTCCACTACCCGCCCGATCCGGGTTCGGCGACCACCAGCACGATCGGCGGCAACGTCGCCTGCAACGCGGCCGGGCCCCACGCCTTCCGCTACGGGACCACCGCCGACTTCCTGGTGGGCGCCACCGCGGTGCTCGGCGACGGCGAGATCGTGCAGCTCGGCGAGGCGGGCGGGAGATCGGATGCCCCTCCCCTGCTCGGGCTGCTGGCGGGCTCCGAAGGGACGCTCGCGGTGATCACCGAGGTCGTGCTCCGTCTCCTCCCGGCGCCCGCTGCCCGAGCGACCCTGGCGGCCCGATTCGCCGGCCTGGAGGCAGCCTTCGGGGCCGTCGCGGAGATCGCCCGGCAGGGGCTGGTGCCCGCCGCGCTGGAGTTCCTCGACAGGAGCGCCCTCGAGGCGGTCGCCAGGACCGGGATCGTCGCGGTGCCCGGCGGCGCCGCCCTCGTGCTGGTGGAGCTGGAGGGGGGGGAGGCCACGGTGAGAGCGGAGGTCGAAGCTGCCGGGTCCGCGCTCAGCTCAGCCGGCGCCGTCCGTCTGGATCGGGCCGCCGACTCCGCGGAGGCCGCGCGGCTGTGGGAGGTCCGCAAGGCCGTCAGCGCCGCAGTGGCGACGGTGATGGTCGGCAAGATCAACGAGGACGTCGTCGTCCCCCGCGATCGCATCGCCGAGCTGGTCGCACGGACCGAGGAGATCGGCACCCGTCACCGGGTTCCGGTGGTCAACTTCGGGCACCTCGGGGACGGCAACCTCCATGTCACCTTCCTCATCGACCCTCGCCTGCCCGGGGAGCGTGCCCGGGGCGACGCGGCCGGGGCGGACCTCTTCGAAACGGTGCTCGCGATGGGAGGCTCGCTCTCGGGCGAGCACGGGGTGGGAACCACCAAGCTCGCCTACGCGGAGCGGCAGCTCGGGGCTGCGGGGATGGGATTGATGCGCCGGGTGAAGCAGCGATACGATCCGGGCGGCCTGCTCAACCCCGGTATCAAGCTTCCCGAGCCCGGCACCGCCGCGGGTGGGATCGCCTGACGGGCAAGCCCG
>PLAX01000103.1 GCA_003135255.1 Candidatus Dormiibacterota bacterium
TGCGCTGCTCGGTTTCGAAGACGGGGTCCACGACGCGAGCGGACCCATCTTCTCCTGCCTTCTCTGCCGGGCCTGCGAGGCGAATTGTCCGGCCGGGGTGCACATCACCGAGAACATGCGGGTCCTCCGTCACTGGCTCCTGCAGGAGGGGTCCTGATGCCGCTTCCCGTCCGCGACGTGGTGGGGATCCTGGCCGACAACCTGCGGCTGCGTGGCTCGGTGCTGCCCATCCCCGCTCGCCGGGCCACCGCCTGGGCCCGCGACCTCGGCATTCCCCGCGGCGGAGAGACGGTGCTCTACACCGGCCAGATGTACCAGCTGATCCCCTACATCGAGCGACTGGTCCGCCTCGAGCAGCGGCTGGGTGACTCACCGCTCGCCCGCTTCAGCGGTGTGGCCCGCCGGGCCAACCGGCTGGTCAACGGCGTCGCCATCGTGGCCCGGCCGAGGGCGGCGGAAAGGGCTGAGTACGATCGGGTGCCGGCCAACGTGGCGCGCCTCCTCCAGCGCTCCGGGGTCGCCTTTGGCTACCTCTACGAGGACGACCTCTACAGCGGCGCCCTGGCCCACGACCTGGGCGCGGACGAGGCGGTCGCGGTCCACGCTCGCCGGGTTGCGGGGATCCTCCGCAAGCACGGGGTTCGCGAGGTGATCACCCTCGACCCCCACACCACAACGATGCTGCGCACCGTCTACCCCAAGCTGGTGGAGGGGTACGACGTCCGCGTGCGCAGCTACCTCGAGGTGCTGGCCGAGCGCGGGCTGCCGGTGGGCGTCCCCCTCAGCGGCACGGTCGCGATCCACGACTCCTGCGTCTACGCCCGGTATGAGGGGATCGTCGACGAGCCGCGCCGGCTGCTCGCGTCGGCCGGCCTCACCGTGGCCGAGCCGGAGAACGCGGGGGCCTCGACCTGGTGCTGCGGCGGGCCCGCCGAATCCCTGTTCCCTACCACGGCGGCTGCGATCGCCGGCAAGCGGGTCGCGCAACTGCGGGCGGTGGCCCCGGACTGCGTGACCATGTGCCCGATTTGCCTGGTCAACCTGCGCAAGGCGGCCAATGGCACCATGCGCCTCCGCGACATCTCCGACCACCTCCTCGATGCCGTCGCAGAGAGGGGCGCGTCAGCCGCGCACGTGGGTGGCCCGACCCGGTAGCTCCCCTCGGGAGCCTGCCCGGGATCCATGTCAGTCGGAAGGCGCCGCACCGGGTGGGGCGCACGGACGCGACGCCCTGGCGCGGCGTCAGCGGTCGATCGGCAGCCCGGCGCGCCGCCAACCGGACATTCCACCTCGGACGCTGGCGACCGTCTCGAACCCGGCGCTCCGGAGCAACCGTGCCGCGACCTGGCTGCGATGCCCACTGGCGCAGATGACGTGGATCTCCCTGTCGCTGGGGAAGTGCGGCGATTCCCGGTAGAGACGGCTCAGCGGGAGATGGCGCGCCCCGGGCGCGTGGCCACCGCGCCANNTGCGCGGTGGTCGCGCGGCGAAGGAACCCGAACATCATGACCTCTCAGGCGGATGGTATCCCAGGTAGCATACCCCTACCGGTATGCTACCACGACCGCCCAGCGGCGCCGTGACGGCGGGTGCTGAGGTGGAAGGGCACATAGAGCGGGCAGAAGCCGGACGCACCCGTGACCAGCAGGACGGCGGCGATGGCGAGGAGCACAATCCCCCCTGCCGTGCCGAATCCCGCCCAGCCGGCGCCCAGGGCGGCGACGGCGGCGACAACGATGCGCACCGCGCGGTCGGTGGTTCCCATGTTCTGAGCCATGTTCATCTCCAAGGTGTGGCCGGGCGGATCTGGCGATCCGACAGAGCCGGCTGTCAGTTCCACGGATGCACGACGATGCGGGATGGTGCGCGGCTGCCCGAGGTGGTGGCTCACCACCTCCTCCGAGGCGACCACCGACGCCACCTCCGCTTCCTCCGCCGGCGCAGCGGGTGGATCTCCACGTCAGAGCGATCAGGGCTGCTTCCGCACCATTTCGCCCGCTCCCGCATCCGTGGTGGGTGAAGCGCCGAGGACCCCTCGGCCGTTCGCTGAGGTGGAGGAGATGGCAGAGTTGGTGGGACCACTGATGCGTGATGGCGACCACGCCCGCAAGTTCGGTCTCGACATCCGCGAATTCGAGCCGGTGGAGGCCGTCGAGGTTCGCCCGGGCAGCACCGAGGTGGCCAGCGCGCGGTCGGAGACGTGACCGTGTCGAGCGGTGGCTATGAGTTCAGCGTCGAGGTCCTGCTGGACTTCGCGGCGGCCGAACAGCGCACGCGCACCCTGCTCGCGGGGGAGGGCTTCGGAGTGCTCACCGAGATCGACGTCCGCGCGACTCTCCAAGCGAAACTGGGCGTCGACTTTCGACCGTACACCATCCTCGGGGCCTGCAACCCACGCCTCGCCCACCGCGCCCTGGAAAGCGAGCCCGGAGTCGGGGTGCTACTGCCCTGCAACGTGGTCGTCGAGCAGGAGACCCCGGCTCGCACGCGGATCCGCTTCATGGAGCCGGTCGCAGCCCTCTCCCTGGTCGGCGGCGCCGCTGTCGAGGAGGTGGCCAGAGACGCCTCGGCGCGGCTCCACCGAGTTGCGGAGCAGCTCACAGCTTCCGCTTGAGGGGGCGTCGATTCCGGCCGCAGGCTCCCGGTATCCCGGTCATGAGCTGGCCGGCCAGCCGCCGCCGGCGTCCAGGAGACGGACCCATTCCACGTCGCCGAGGAGTTCCAGTCGACGCCAGAGGACGGGGATGGCCTGAGACTGGCTTCGATGACGAGCGATGGCACCTCGTTGACCCTCGCGGTTCACCGTGAGACGGACGTCCAGCGCTCGAGTTGGACGTCCCTGGAAGGTCGTTCCGAACTCCGCATTGAGGGCCCGAGCCACCCGGTCAGGGATAGCCCAGGCGGCGATGGGAAGGTTCCGCTGGCCGCCGGCGCGACGAGCGGCCTCGGTGGCGCGCCGATGGTCCGGGTGCCCGCTGACACCGCCTTCGTCAAAAACCAGCAGCAGGTCAGCCGCCACGGCATCCGCCATGGCCAGAACCTCAGTGACGAGCGTATCGAGGGAGACGCTCGCGAGCTGCCCGTCGGGGTGGTCAAGGAGCCGCACGGTGGCCACCTCGAGGACGGCGGCGGCTTCCTGCAGTTCCCGCTCGCGAAGGGCGCCGAGGTCGCCGGGCACGCCGTGCAGGGTCGACGCCTCGCCGTGGGTGAAGCAGAGCACGGAAGTCTCAGCGCCAGCGCCGGAGAATGTGGAGAGCACGGCGCCAAGCCCAAAGGACTCATCGTCGGGGTGGGCCACGACGGCCAGCACTCGACGATGCCCGAGCACCACCTCGTCCTGGACCCGGCGGCTGTCCTGCCGACGGGTACGCCCCGTCCCGTGTGGCAGCACGACCCCGTTCACGGCTGCATGAGGAGCGGCGATCCGGTGAAGCTCATTGACACCTCACTGTCATGTACGTATGGCCCCGTGAGATGGTGCGGGCCACCAGTGCACCGCTTCGTGTGCGCTCAACCAGCGTCCACCGTCAAGATGCGGGCGGCTCCCACGCCCGGAGGAGAGCTCAGCCCCTGCGCGACCTGAGCTCGGACCTTCCGCCGGGCTCGAACGAGAAGTGACCGGACGGCCGAGACCGAGACACCGAGCGTGCGGGCCACCGCCTCGGCGCTGAGCTCGGCGCCATCCGATAGGATGATCGCCGCTCGCTGCCGGCTCGGGAGCGCGCTGATGGCGGAGACCACCAGCCGCCCGAGCTCGCGCTCCTCGGCGAGTGACTCCGGATCTGCGCTGACCGTCAGCGCCGCACGGTCAGGGGGGTTGGGACTTTCCAGAATCGCGTCCAGGGACCGCGCCGTCAGCCGCCGGCGGATCATCCGGCATTCGTTGGTGGTGATCCGGTGAAGCCAGGTGCGGACGCTGGACTCGCCGCGGAAGCCGTCGAGGTGCTGGGCCGCCTTGAGCAGCGAGGTCTGGGCGACGTCCTCGGCATCCTCTCGGTGCTGGCAGAGCTGCCGGGCAAGGCGCGCGACGTCCTCGGCGTGCGACCAGACGACCTCGGAGGGGTCGGCCATGGCGGGAGCGGGTGGCGATTCATCCATGCGTCAGACCTCAGTCGCAGGCGGAATCAACATCAGGGTAGGAGGAATCACGGGAGGTGGGGTACGGGCCCCGAGGGGAGCTCTGCCTCCGCGTGGGGCGCGGGTCGCGCAAACGCCAGGCGATCGCCAGCCCGGCGGGCAAGAATGCCAGCAGCACGAGGAGGCTGACACGCAGGCTGCTCGCATCCGCCAAGGCACCGAGGCCGGGCGCGACCAGCCCGCCAACGCTGATCGCCAGCCCGAGCGTCACGCCCGAGGACGTGCCGATGCGCGTGGGCAGGTAATCCTGGCCGAGGGTCACCGTCAGGCTGAACGACTGGAAGAGCACGAAGCCGGTGACCGCGATCGGCAGGAAGACCCACGGCAAGGGTGTGAGTGCGACGGCCAGCAGGCTGACAATGCTCGCTGCGAACGACGCTCGCGTCACCGGGAGCCGGCCGAACCGGTCGGCAAGCCGCCCGCCGGTGATCGTGCCGACCGCGCCGAAGCCGACCATGGTCGTGAGCGCCGCCTCCCCAAGCCCCTTGCCCCCCCGCAGGCTGGTGCCGACGTAGAGCGCCACCAGTGACGTCAGCCCGAAATACACGATAGACCGCAGCATGACCACCGAGGTGAGCCCGATGAAGCCCCGCCAGTCGTCCGACTGTTGGGGGCGCTGCCCACTCCGATGGCGCACCACGTGGGTCTCCGGATGGCGTCGCAGCACGACGAAGACGACCGCACCCGTGATCAGCGCGGGCACTGCCAAGAACACCGTGCCACCGGTGCCGGGCACGAAGAAGAGCACCGCGAAGACAAACATCGGGCCGATCGCATAGCCCACGTTGCCGCCAACCGAGAAGACGCTCATCGCCTGCTGACTGTCGACACTCGCCGCGCGAGCGGCGCGCGCCGCTTCTGGGTGGAACGCGGCCACCCCGACCCCTGCGACCGCGATCGCCAGGAAGGTCAGCAGGTAGCTCCGGGTGAGTCCCGAGAGCCCGACGCCAACCCCCGCGACGGTGAGGCCGGCCGGCACCAGCCAGAAGAGATGGAGCCGGTCGGTGAGGGCCCCGAAAACCGGTTGGATCACCGACGACATGGCTGTGAGCGCGAACATGAGCCCGGCGGCCGCCGCATAACTGTAGTGGCGGTCGGCGACGAAGAACGGCAGCAGCGCAGGCACCGCTCCCTGGTACATGTCATCGACGGCGTGGCTGGTCGCGAACAGCGCCACCCTGGCCCGGTCGACAGCGGGGCCGCTCACCGAGTACGCCCCTTCTGTGATGGGCGACGTCACTCGAACCTCGTCAGACGGCGGCAGCGGTGACGGCCCGGCGCGCGTCGCCGACGAGCCCGAGACGGACGGTGACGTCCATCTTCTGAAGCATGCCGGCCATGCCCTCACCCATGTGGTGGGCCAGCACGGTGCCGACCTGATGCTCACGCAGGAAACGGGCCACCCTGGCGTGGTGGGTGCCCTCGGAGCCGGTGTCGTGCAGCGTGTCCCACGACACGTCGAACTCCTCCCAGCCGGTGATCGCCCCGTTTTCGGCGGTGGCGATCGCCACCCGTTGGGCCCGCCCCCAGCGAGGGTCGATGCAGCCGTCATCGGCCACAGCCAAGCAGATCACCATGATCCCTCGGGCTCAGGCGAGAGAGAGGAACAGCTTCTCCAGCCGCTCCTCGTCCGCAGAGGGAACCGTCCCGCCCCCACGTTCGGTCACGCACTGCTGCAGCCCGCTGGCAATCAGCCGGAATCCCGCTCTGTCGACGGCGCGAGACACCGCCGCCAGTTGGGTGACGACATCGGCGCAATCGCGGCCGTCCTCGAGCATGCCGATGACCCCGTGGATCTGGCCTTCGGCACGCCTCAGCCGCTTGAGCACATCGACGATGGCGGTCTCGTCAAGCTGCATCGGGATCTCCTCCTGTTTCAAACGCCCCGCCGGGCCGGTCCGGCCTGCTCACACGGCCCCGGGTGTCAGCGCGGCCAGCTCGATGCGAACCTCCGGAGGTTGCATCAGGGTGCTGTGGACGGTGCAGTGCGAGGTGACGGCGACGAGAGCGGCCTGCTGCTCGGGCGAGAGCTCTGCCGGGACATGCAGCTGAAGCGTGATCTCGCCCACCCGAGCCGGGTGCGAGGCCATGCTGAACTCGGCGGTGACGGCGAGCCCGTCGGTCGGAATGTCGTGCCGAGCGGCGAAGCGGCGGGCATAGAAGGCCACGCACGAGGCCAGACTGGCAATGAAGAGCTCGGTGGGAGTGGGGGCGGTGTCCTCGCCACCGTCGGATGCCGGCTGATCGACGCTGATGGTGTGTTGACGGACCGCGATGCGGAACCGGTCCCCGGCCTCATAGTCGACCCGTACCCGGCGGCTCACCTTGGCGTCGTCGGTCATGCGGTCCTCGCCGTCGCCTCGGCGGCGGCCACCTGGCTGCGCACCGCGTCCATGTCCAGGTCTCGCACGGCGGCGATCAGCTGGGCCAGTGAGGCGGCGGGCAATGCCCCCGGCTGGGAGAACACCAGGATGCCGTCACGGAAGGCCATGAGGGTGGGAATGGACATGATGTTGAGGGACCTCGCCAGAGCGGGCTCGGCCTCGGTGTCGACCTTGCCGAACACGATGTCCGGGTGCTCCTCCGCCGCTGCCCCGAACACCGGCGCGAAAGCGCGGCAGGGGCCGCACCAGGCCGCCCAGAAGTCGACGAGGACGATGCCATCTCGGTTCACCGTCTCGGTGAAGGTCTTCCTGTTGAGCGCGATGGTGGACATGATCACCTCAAGTGTAACCCCTGGGGGTATCCTTACGACCCCCCTACAATATACCCCCTGGGGTATCATGTCAACCCCAGAACAACGTCCGTGCCCCGCTTACCTCGCGCCAATAGTGATCGGCGCGTTCAAGGGCATCGCGCCGGTCGGCCCTTCCAGCGCTAGNNCTAGCGTTTCCAGCCCTCCCGGATGAGTCGCCGGAGGGTTGGCCCGAGCAGCGGCGAGTCATTGGAGTTGTCGGGGGCCGGGATCACGGCCAGAGGGATGCCGTTGGCGTCGACGAGATTCGAACGCTTGGCGCCCTGCTTGGCTCTATTGACTTGTCCTCGGCGCCTCAAGGAGAGTGCCGAAGCAGCTACCATCGTTGCAATGAGCCAAAAAGCAGGCGTCACACTCGCCGAGGTCGGATTCTTGTTGATCCTGTTTGCCGGTGTCTGGCTCGTCGCCGCTCAGATCCCAGCCTTCAAGATTCCTGTTCAGAGAACGATCGTCGCAGGCATTGCGCTCGCCCTCGCTGGCGTGCTTCTCATCATTGCCACTCACTGGGGTCATTTCGGCGGACCATCCTGAATGTGCCCGGCCCGCCTGCGCCTGGTGCCAACATCTCCACGACCGTCGGACCCCGCTCATTTCCGAAGTGCCCAATTAGCTCAGCCGGCCGTCTGGCGGCTCATAGTGCGACGGCCGAGCGGGCCAGCGTGTAGATGGCGACAGCTACCAGCAGCATAGCGAACCAGCGTTGAAGGGTTGAGGACCGCACTCGGCTCGCCATGTGGTTGCCAGCGACCGCGCCTATCAGGGCCGCCCCCGCAAACGGCAGTGCGACGTGCCACTCAACCCCGGTCGTGGCGAGCCGTGAGGCGAGCGCCTCACCGCAGTTGAGGAAGATCACCAGAAGCGATGTACCGATGGCGACGGGCATCTCGAATCGCAGGGCGAGCACGAGCGCCGGAACGATGATGAACCCGCCACCGACCCCGAAGAACCCTGTCATGAACCCCACCGCCGTTCCAGCGGCGACCACCTTGCCCACCGTCGAGACCTGGGACCCGCTCCCGCGGCCAGGTGGCGGCGTACCTGCGGGCGCCGAGCCTCCGACCGCCGCCCCCGCAGGAGCGTTGCTGTCTGACGACGCGCCGGACCGGCCGCGGCCAGGCGCTCGTGCGGCTGCCCACAGGCGCCACGCGACAAGCAGCATCACGCCCGCGAACGCCAGGAGAAGAACATCGGGGTTGACCGTCTGGCTCAGACGTGTGCCGAGCAGTGATCCCAACACGCCAGCCAGGCCAAACCACAGGCCAGCAGCCACCCGGACACGCCCGGCGCGCCAGTGGCCGACCATGCCGCCGAGGGCAGCCACCCCGACGACCACAAGCGAGGTCGCGACCGCCTCTTCCGGGCCGAGACCGACGACGTAGACCAGAGCGGGCACGGCCAGGATCGAGCCGCCGCCTCCCAGGGCACCGAGTGCCAGCCCGATGATCAGCCCCAGGGGAAGGGCAAGGAGCACCCTCACACCACCGAGCCCAGCGGCACATTGCGCGTTTCCGCGGCCAGACTGGCCGCCGTCTGAAGCCGGCTCACGGTGATCTCCGAGTGTGCTTCTCTTGCCCACGGCCGGATACCCGTCCGTAGCCGCCGTGGGGGGACTATACCCCCTGGTAACTCGACGTCCTCGACGAAGTCCCCCTGCGAGTAGCCGAACACGTCCAGCGTCATCTGGCAGGCGATCAGCCGAACCTCCAGCCCACGCGCAGAATCGATCAACTCGCCGATCCCGGCGACCTTCTTGCTGCGGTCCTTGCTCTTCATCATGGGCGTCGCCGTCGCGCCGACTCCCGGCAGCCCGAGGACAACATTGCGCATCGGCAGTGGCATCGGCACCGCCGGATTGCCGAGCGGCGAGACCTTCAGTAGACGCGCGCAATCCTTGTGGATGATGTTCAGGCCGTAGAACGTGAAGAGGATCGAGGCCTGTGTGCCTGTCGCCGCCACCCTTGTGGCGAGCATCAGCGGCGGACAGGCCGCCGATGGCTGGGCTTCCGGCCAACCCAGAGGACAAGTTGACAACCACGCGGCCGTGTGCTTGGATGCGCGTATTAGCAGAGTCACTTGCGCTGGCCGGGCCGGCTGTGCGATGCCTGCCTGAACGTGGAGCTTGTCATGATCAGCACTCTGTCCGGGCCGTCGCTGTGAGCCGGGTCGTGGTGCTCGGCGCGGGCGTCGCCGGACACACCGCGGCGTCGTTTGCGCGCCGCTGGCTGGATCGCGGCGATAGCGTGACAGTCGTCTCCCCTAAGCCGGACTACAACTGGGTGCCGTCGAACATCTGGGTCGGAGTGGGTCTGCTGAAGCCCGAGAAGGTCACGTTCGCGTTGGCCCCGGTCTACGAGCGCGCGGGGATCGAGTTCGTGCAGGCCGCTGCGCGGGAGTTTCACCCGGAAGGCGATGGCGAGGACCGGACCCCGTACGTCACGGCCGAGAACGCCAACGGTAAGCGTTCCAAGATCCCCTACGACTTCCTGATCAACGCGACAGGCCCGGCGCTGCGGTTCGACAAGACCGAGGGACTCGGGCCGGATGGGGGGCACAGCCTGTCGGTCTGCCAGCCTGCGCACGCGGCGCAGGCGGCGGCGGCGCTCGACGACGAGGTCGAGCGCATGCGCCGCGGCGAGAAGCGTCGCTTCCTCGTCGGCATGGGACACGGAACTTGCACCTGCGAGGGAGCCGCCTTCGAGTACATCGTCAACCTTGAGTTCGAGCTGCGCCACCGCGGCGTGCGTGATCGCGCCGAGCTAACATGGATCACCAACGAGTACGAGCTCGGGGATTTCGGAATGGGCGGGATGCAGCTACGTGGCGGCGGCTACGTCACCCCGAGCAGCATCTACAGCGCCTCACTGTTCGCCGAACGCAGGATCGACTGGATAACGCGCGCGCACGTCAGTAGGGTCGAGCCCGACCGCGTCCTGTACGAGACACTGGACGGCTTGCAGGGCGAACAGGGGTTCGACTTCGCGATGTTGCTGCCGCCGTTCTCTGGCGTCGGCCTGCAGGCGTTTGACCGCGGGGGCGCCGAGATCACCGAGCGCCTGTTTCTTCCCAACGGGTTCATGCGCGTGGACGCCGACTACAGCCCCAGGCCCTACGAGCAGTGGAAAGCGGCGGACTGGCCGCGCACCTACCAGTCGCCCGAGTACCGCAACGTGTTCGCGGCCGGGATCGCATTCGCGCCGCCACACGCGATCTCGGTGCCGCGCAAGAGCCCGAACGGCACCGTGATCGCCCCCGCGCCGCCGCGAACCGGAATGCCCTCGGCGATGATCGGCAAGGCAGTCGCAAGGAGCGTCGTGGACATGATCGCCGGCGCCGATGCGCCCACCCGTACTGCGTCGATGGCGGAGATGGGGGCGGCCTGCATCGCCTCAGCCGGCGCCAACCCGTTCAAGGGCACAGCGGTCTCGATGACCGTGTTCCCGATCGTTCCCGACTTCGAGCGCTATCCGGAGCACGGCCGCGACCCGGCGGGCACGTTCGGTGAGATCGGGCTGGCAGGGCACTGGATCAAGATCATGCTGCACCACATGTTCCTCTACAAAGCGCGCCTGCGTCCCGGCTGGCGCTGGATCCCGGAGTAGCCGCATGGACCCCGACAAGACCCACTACGTGACCAAGCCCACCAAGCGCACCGTGTTCATGCGCACCTTCCTGCCCTGGCAGGCATGGCGCTTCGCCGTCATCAACATGAAGATGATCGGCATGATCCGGCTCAGCCACAGAGCCCAGCACCCCAAATAGCAGTGCCGGGCGAGCCGCGCGAGACCTCTCGGAACGGGGTCGACAGGTCACGCGAGGCTCTCAAGGAGTCCCATCGCCCGGGGTGGCTGACGTCTCGGCCGGCCCGCGCCCTGGTCTGTGCCGCTGGGCTGCTCCTCGGATGGGTCTCAATCCGGCTCGGTCTTCGCTGGGCCCTGGTCCGCTTCTTTCGTGTTCCCCACGTTCACTCCGGTGCAACTCCCGCCGCGATGGGCCTGGAGGCAGAGGACGTGACCATCTCCGCTCCGGGGGGGCGCCTGCGCGCCTGGTTCATACCGGCGCGCGCGGCGGGCCCTCAACCGGTTGCATTGGTGCTCCACGGCTGGAGTGGAAGCGCCAGCTCCATGCTCCCCGTGGCCCCGCCGCTGCACGCTGCGGGCTTCCACGTCCTGCTGCTCGATGCTCAGGGTCACGGGCGCAGTGACGACAGCGACAGCGGCTCCAGCTCCATGCCCGGCTTCGCTGAGAACGTCGAGCGCGCTTGCCGCTGGCTACGGAGCAACCCGCGCGTCGAGGCGGAGGGCATCGTCCTCGTGGGCCACTCGGTCGGAGCTGGTGCCTGCCTGCTGGCCGCCGCCCGTGACCCACGGATCGCCGCCGTCGTCAGCATCTCCTCAATGGCGAATGCCGCCACGTACATGGGGCAGGCGATGCGTCGGCACGGTGTGCCCGCGATCGCCATCTCGCTCGTGCTGAGAGAGATCGAGCGCGCCATCGGCATGCGCTTCCCCGAGTTCGCTCCCATCGCCACCATCGCGCACTTGCACATGCCGGTGCTGCTGATCCACGGCGCGATCGACTCCGTGATCCCCCTCGCCGACGCGCAGGCGTTGCACCGCGCCGCACCCCCAGGCACGGATCTCCTGGTCGTCGCCGACGCCGATCACGGTGACATCGACCGCTTTCTCGCGGTGGCTCCGGCGGTGACGGATTTCCTCCGACGGGCGGTCCAAAGGGAGGAGCCGGCCGCGCCGCCGGTGTCAGCGCATCGGCCCAGCCCGCAACGCGGCGAGTGACCCCGCTCCGTACGCCGGACGCCTCTCCTGGAGCAAGATGACGCCGGTGAGCGATGCCTCCTATGTGAGCGACTGACGCCCGGGGACGACGCCGTCTACCGGACACGAATGGGGGATCAAGGGTGGAGCACGGAGAAAACTGGGACGAGCGGTATGCCGCTGTGGGGCGGCGGTTCTCGATCCATCCCGATACCGCGATGGTCGAACTGGTGACACCGCTCCCGCCTGGGCAGGCTCTGGACCTCGGCGCCGGGGAGGGACGCAACAGCCTCTGGCTTGCCCGGCACGGGTGGACGGTCACCGCCGTCGACGGGTCGTCGGTCGCTCTTGACCGGATGCGCGCCGCGGCAGACGCCGAGGGACTGAGCGTGTCCCCCGTCCAGGCAGACCTCGGCGATTTCCTACGCCGCGGGGATACCTTCGATCTCGTGGTCATCGCCAACATCCNNCACCTCTTCCTGGTCGGTCATCATGTCGACTCGCTCGGCCGGGTCGGCCCGCTCGACGCTGCCCGTCTCTACACCGAAGAGGCACTCGGCGGCGCGCTCCCCGGTCTCCGCACCCTGCTCCTGGAGCGCCGCGAGCGGACCCTCGGCGGGGATACGGGGGAGCCGGTCGTCGACGTGGTGCTCTGGGCCGCGGCACCGGAGTCCCTTTCGCCCGGATGCTCAGCCTGAGCGTCGGAGCGCATCGGACAGCCTGATCCTGGCGTCGAAGCGCCCCGGCGAGAGAGCACCGGCGGGGAGGTCCGCTATGCCGCGGACCTGTCCCTCGATCCGCGCCAGGCGCGCCTGGAGGGAGACCTTGTCGTGGCTGTATCCGGGAACGGCGCCCAGCAGCCCGCTCGCGAGGAAGCGGGCGGTGGTTAGCTCCGTGTCCGCGCATCACTGGGAGGATCGGGAGAAGGGCTTTGCCGAGCTGGCCCGGGTGCTGCGCCCCGGGGGCAGGATGGTGCTCGCAGAGCTCCGCCCAGCGCGTGGGGTCCGGCGAGCCCTCGACCGCCGCCCCGCCCACCATGACATGCCCGACGCCGCGGAATGGCTGAGGCTCATGGCAGGCACGGGCTTTGAGAACGCCCGGGTGGTCGACGTCGGCTGGCGGCGTTGGCTCGCGCTGTTCATGCGCACCGAACGTCGTGCGAGCTGATCGCCAGCCTTCCCCCATACGCGTCCAGGGTCGCGGCCGGAGGAGCCACCGCGCCGAACAGAAGCATGACCCTGGCGCCGAACCCGATGCCGCTCTCTCCAACGCCACGGTGCGCGGCGCTAGGCGCACGTCGCATCATGGCTGACCATGGTTGCCACCATCAGCATCGGCATCAGCCCGGTCGCCTTCAACATCAGCTCGCTGGCCGTCCACTGGTACGGGATCTTCTACGTGGTGGCCTTCGTGGTCGCCTATTACCTGGGGGCCCGCCCTCACGTCATCCACCGCGGCATCAGCGAGCAGAACCTGGAGCAGCTGGCGGGCTGGACCATCCTCTTCGGCCTGATCGGGGCGCGCCTCTACTACGACGTCCAGAACCTCGACCTGATGCACAACACGGTCGACGTGATCGCGGTGTGGAACGGAGGGATGGCCTTCTACGGGGCGATCATCGCGGGCGTCACCACCTTGGTGGTGCTGGGGTGGCGCCGGCACCTGCCGATCTGGACCGTGCTCGACGGGGCGGCGTTCTTCGCGGTGGTGGGCCAGCCCATCGGCCGGATCGGCAACATCATCAACGGGGACATCCTGGGCGGCCCGAGCAACCTGCCCTGGGCGACTGCCTACACCAACGCCGGTGCGGTGCTGCAGCCGGGATTCAAGCTCGGCGTCGCCTACCAACCCGCCGGCGCCTACGAGGCGCTGGGAACGCTGGCGATCCTGCTGATCCTTCTGGCGGTGCGCCGCCGCGGCGTGCGACCCGGGGTGGTGATCATCAGCTACGTCGCGCTCTATTCGGTGAGCCAGTTCCTGCTCGACTTCCTCCGCCAGAGTGAGCCGGTGATCTGGCTGGGGCTCAAGGAGCTTCAGCTCACCGCCATCGTGTCCCTGGTGGTGCTGGTACCCGTGCTGACCGTGATCTGGCGCCGGACCGAGGGCCGGACCGGACAGGCGCCCGCAGCGCTGGCCGAGGCCGCCGGGTCGGCGGTGCACCCGAAGGGGGCCGCGGACCCCGAGCAGGCTGCGACCTCCTGACGTCGACGCCCACATGCATCCCGACAGCGCACGGGCTCGTCCGACTGCGAGGCCCAAGGTAACGCGGGAGCCTTGCTACTGGCGGATCGTCACGCCGCCGCGGCGGTCAGGGTAGCCAGGCGCTCGGCGCCGACCAAAGGCCGTGATGACCAGCCGAGGATCGTTGGCGGGCGGCCGGAGAGGCGGCTGACCTCGCTGATCCAGCGTCGTTCCTGGCCAGCCCGGGCCTGCAGTATCGGGTCGGTGGTGGCTGTTGCGGCGAGGCTCATGTTCACAACCCAGCCGAACGGGGTGATCCCGGCACGGGCGAGGTCAACCTGAAGCCTGGTCGCCTCGTGGACGGGGGTTGCCTCGGGCACGGTCACCAGCAGGATTCGGGTGTGGGCGGCGTCGGTGAGGGTGTCGAGCAGCTGTGCCGCGGGTTCGGGCAGGGCACCCGCCTGGGCAGCGACTTGCCGCGCGAAGCTGCGCGAGGAGTCCAGAAGCAGCAGGGTGTGCCCGGTGGGGGCGGTGTCGATGACGACGTATCGATCCGCCGCGGCAGCGACCGTGCGGGCGAAGGCTTGGAAGACCGCGACCTCCTCGGTACAGGGCGAGCGGAGGTCCTCCTCGAGGAGCGCGTAGGCCTCCGCGTCGAGATCCTTGCCCGCGGTGGCGAGGACGCCTTTCGTGTAGCTGGCGGTCTCAGCCGCGGGGTCGATGCGGGTGACGGTGAGGTTGCGCGGAGGGTCGGGCAGAGCGTCGGCGACGTGGGCGGCCGGATCGGTGGTGGTCAAGGTGACGTGATGGCCGCGGGCGGCCAGCGCGACAGCGATGGCGGCGGCGACGGTCGTCTTGCCCACCCCGCCCTTGCCCATGGTCATGACCACACCGGGCCCCCCGGCTTCGATCTGCTGAACCAGCTCACCCAGGCCGCTCTGCAGGCGGGGGGTGGGCTGTTCGGCGGGGCTGCCCCGGAGACCGGCGACCTCAGGATGGAGAAGCAGGTTCAGGCCATCCAGCCCGACGGGCGCTGCCGGCAGCAGCGGAACGGTATCGACACCAGTGATCGCAGCGAGCACCGGAGGCATCCCCGACAGCGCCGCTTGGGCGCGACGCTGCCAGGCCTGCGCGACCCCGTCGGTGGAGTCGGTGGCGGCGAGCACGCCGTTGATCACCAGCCGCGGCGAGACAACGCCAAGGGCGGACAGCTCATCGGCGGCGCGCGCCGCCTCGCTCAGGGCGGCGACATCCGGCCGGGTGACCAGCACGAGGGTGGTGCGGTTCGGGTCGCGGAGGGCCGCGACGGCATCCGCATAGCGGTCCTGCGCCTGCCCGAGAGCGGAGATTGGCCCGATGCACGTGATGCCAGCCTTGTTGGCCT
>PLAX01000206.1 GCA_003135255.1 Candidatus Dormiibacterota bacterium
CCGTCACGAGCAGGAAGGCTCGATGGACCGCCCCGGTGATCAGCACCGTCAGCCGGGGCGCGGTGGCGCGGGGGACGACCAGCGTGCCGAAGACGCTCGCCGCGGTGAGCAGGAGGATGGCGATGCCGGCGGCGAAGCCGGCCCAGCTGACGGCGGTCACGCTTCCGAGGATAGGGGGCGCCCCGCGTCCGATGCCGTGCAGCACCCTGCCAGCGCCCGGGTCAGAGTCCCGAGGCAGCGCCCGTCAGGTAGCGGATGACGTCGTCGGCGCCGTAGTCGTCCCGGCCGGGGGGGAGGAGGCCGACCAGCCGGCCCAGGTCGTCACCGCTCGTGACGATCGGCGGCTCCACCGTGCCGTCCTTCTGCACCTGGGGGTGGCCACAGGTCGCGAGCAGGCCGTTGCAGAGGCAGCGCCGCCCGGCGGCGTCCTCCTCCGAGCCCCCCTTGGCGACGTAGGCCGTCACCGGCTCCGCCGCGCAGCGGTAGGTGATCGAGCCCCCACCCGTCGACACCGGCTCGCGGAGGTAGCCGTTGTCACACACCCGGGGTCGCGCCTCGTAGACCTCGGGCACCGAGACGCTGCCCTCGACCTGGACGACCTTGAAGGGGTATCCCGATGAGGATGCGCGGGGCTCGGTGCGGACCGCGGCACCGCCCTCGCGTGCGGAACGGAGGACCTGCACCCGCAGGTCGGGATCCATGCCTGACTCCCGGGAGAAGGCGAAGAGGGTGCCCAGCTGGATCCCGGTGGCTCCGGCCTCGCGGGCCGCCGCGAGGCTCTCCGGGGAGCCGGTGGCGCCGGCCAGCCAGAAGGGCAGGCCCAGCTCGGCCATCCGGGCGGTGTCCGCCTGGTCCCGCTCTCCGTACACGGGCTGGCCGGTCTCGTCGAGGACGGTCCGGCCCCGCGGCGGTGCGTTGTGCCCCCCGGCCAGCGGGCCCTCGACGATGAAGCCCTCGACGCTGCCGGTCGAGCGCCGCAGCAGCATGGCCGCCAGCGAGTCGGCGGAGACGATGGGGAGGAAGGCGGGACGGGGGAGCTGAGCCGCACCGTAGCCGACGCCCTCGGGGTCGAAGCGGAGCATCGGCGCCGGCTCGTCGGTGGTGGGGCCGTCGAGGAGGCGCAGGCTGGCGCCCTGGCCCGCGGCGAAGGCGTCCAGGACCCCGGGGATCTCGCGGGGGATGCCGGCGCCCATCAGGATGCAGTCGACTCCGGCGAGCATGGCCCCGTAGAGGGTGGGCAGGGTCGGCGCCTTGACCTTGGTCAGCAGGTTGATCCCCACCCGGCCCCGGTGCCCCTCGCGAGCCAGGACCACCTCGACGAAGGCCGCGAGCACGGTGAGGTCGCGCACCAGGGGCCGCTCCACATGGCTGTGCATCCCCACCCGGCGGTACGGCGTGGCCGCCTGCTTGCCCATCGGAACGAAGAAGCGGTCGAGCACGCGGCCCGCCACCCCCTGGTCCGGGAACGCCTCGATGGCGCGGCGGAGATGGCCGCCGGTGTCGCCGTCCTGGAGCCGGCGCGCCACCACGCTGTCGAGCGCGGTGCCCGAGACCACCCCCATGCAGGCGCGATGCGAGGCGACGGCACGGGCCAGCCGCCATCCCGAGATGGCGACTCCCATCCCCCCCTGGATGATGCGGACTTGGCGCAGCCAGCCGTGGCGGCCCTGGACCTCGTCGCTGACGGTACTCACTCGCCTCTCATGTTCCCGGCTCGCGCGGCGCATGGCATCGGCAACCAGGGCCAATTCGTCCTGACCCGAAGGGCCAGGTCTTGCCTTCCGGGCGTGCCACTAGGGCCGAATGGCACGCGACTGATAAGGGCTGTCAGCCCATCAAGAAGGGACCGCGGGCTCCCCAGTCCTTCCATTCAGGGTCCTCCCGGCCCTGCCGGCGGAGCGTATGTGGGCCCCGCCGTGCGGGCGGTGAGGACCTTTGGTCTGCGCTAACTGACGTCTCTCGACCCTGTCGCCCCCGCTGCGTTTCTGGTTGACTCACGGGGTCCGAAATCCAGGCAACGGGGTCGCTTCGCGGCGGCTCGTGCGGCGGAGGTGACACCGAACCTTGACTAGATCCGCGCGCATCTGCATCGATGGCAACGAGGCCGCCGCTCGCGTGGCCTATGCCCTCTCTGAAGTCATCTCGCTGTACCCGATCACGCCGTCCTCTCCGATGGGCGAGCACGCCGACGACTGGGCCACCGCGGGAGTCCCCAACCTCTTCGGCGAGGTCCCCGACATCGTCGAGATGCAGTCCGAGGCCGGTGCCGCCGGTGCCCTCCACGGTGCCCTCCAGAAGGGCACGCTGGCGACCACCTTCACCGCCTCGCAGGGGCTGCTGCTGATGGTCCCCAACATGTTCAAGATCGCCGGCGAGCTGCTGCCCGCGGTGATCCATGTCGCGGCCCGCAGCCTTGCCACCCACGCGCTCTCCATCTTCGGCGACCACTCCGACGTGATGGCCGTCCGCTCCACCGGGTGGGCGATGCTCTCCTCCGCGACCGTGCAGGAGGCGCAGGACCTGGCCCTCGTCGCCCACGCGGCCACCCTCACCTCGCGGGTGCCCTTCCTCCACTTCTTCGACGGTTTTCGCACCTCGCACGAGCTTTCCAGCGTCACCCCGCTGGAGAACGAGGATCTGGCCGCACTGATCGACACCCGGGCCATCGAGGAGGCGCGTCTCCGTGGCATGAGCCCGGATCACCCGGACGTGCGCGGAACGGCTCAGAACCCGGATGTCTTCTTCCAGGGTCGCGAGGCCGCCAGCCCCTTCTACCGTGAGGTCCCGGGCATCGTCGCCCACGCCATGGAGGAGCTGGCCCAGCGCACCGGACGGCGTTACGGGCTGGTCGACTACGTGGGAGCTCCCGACGCCGACCGCGTGGTGGTGCTGATGGGCTCCGGTTGCGGTGCCGTCGAAGAGACGGTCGAGGTGCTGCGGGCGCGTGGCGAGAAGGTCGGGATGGTGAAGGTCCACCTCTACCGTCCCTTCCCGAGCGCGGAGCTGATCGCTGCGCTGCCGCGGACCGTGAAGCGGATCTCGGTCCTGGACCGGACTAAGGAGCCGGGCGGGGTCGGTGAGCCCCTCTACCTCGACGTGCGGGCCGCCCTCGATGAGGCGATGGAGGCCGAGAACCCGCCCTTCGCCGTCGCGCCGCACGTGGTGGGTGGGCGTTACGGGCTCTCCTCCAAGGAGTTCACTCCGGGGATGGCCAAGGCGGTCTTCGACGATCTGGCCGCCGAGAAGCCCCGCCGCCACTTCGTCGTCGGAGTCAACGACGACGTGAGCCTCTCCAGCCTGGCCTGGGACCCGGAGTTCAGCGCCCCGCGCCCCGAGGGCGAGCTGCAGGCGATGTTCTTCGGGCTCGGCGCGGACGGCACCGTGGGCGCCAACAAGAACAGCGCGAAGATCATCTCCGACGGCACCGGCAAACATGTCCAGGGCTACTTCGTCTACGACTCCAAGAAGTCGGGCTCGATGACCGTCTCCCACCTGCGCTTCGGCCCGCAGCCCATCCGCTCCACCTACCTGATCACCGGCGCCGACTTCGTCGCCTGCCATGACTACGGCCTCTTGGAGCGGGTCAACGTGCTGGAGTGGGCCAAGCCCGGCGCGACCTTCCTGCTCAACTCGCCGTATCCGCCCGGCGAGGTCTGGGACCGGCTGCCCCGCGCGGTGAGACGGGAGATCGTGGAGAAGAAGATCGAGCTCTGGGTGGTCGACGCCCAGCGCATCGCCGCCGAGGCACAGCTCGGGACGCGCATCAACACCGTGATGCAGGTCTGCTTCTTCGCCCTCGCCAAGGTCCTGCCCGTCGATCAGGCCATCGCCGACATCAAGGGGGCGGTGGTCAAGAGCTACGGGCGCCGGGGCCAGACCGTGGTGGACCGCAACATCGCCGCCATCGACTCCGCGCTCGCCGGGCTCACCCGGGTGCTGCCCGTCGAAGGGGCGGTCGCCGGCGCGGACGGCGGGGGCCTCATCCGCGACTTCAGCGAGGCGCCGCGTTTCGTGCGCGAGGTCACCTCGGTCCTGATCGCCGACCGGGGCGAGACGCTGCCGGTCTCGGCGATGCCGGCCGACGGGAGGTTCCCCTCCGGGACCGCGCGCTACGAGAAGCGCGCGATCGCCACCGAGATCCCGATCTGGGACCCCGTCATCTGCAGCGACTGCGGCAAGTGCGCCATCGTCTGTCCGCACGCGGCCGTGCGGATGAAGGTCTTTCCCCCCGAGGCCCTGGCCGAGGCACCCGACGGGTTCCCCTCCAAGCCCTTCCGCTCCAAGGAGCTGGCCGGCCACCTGCTGACCATCCAGGTCGCGCCCGACGACTGCACCGGCTGCGGTCTCTGCGTCGAGGTCTGCCCGGCGCGGTCCAAGACCGAGGCCCGGCACAAGTCGCTCAACCTGGAGCCGGTCCTCGAGCACCGTGACGTCGAGCGCACGCGGTGGGACTTCTTCCAGACCATCCCGGAGCTGGACCGGAGCCTGCTCGCCCACAACACCGTCAAGGGCGCCGCCGTCCTCGAGCCCCTCTTCGAGTTCTCGGGGGCATGCGCCGGATGCGGCGAGACCCCGTACCTCAAGATCATCTCCCAGCTCTTCGGTGATCGCCTGCTGATCGCCAACGCGACCGGCTGCTCCTCGATCTACGGCGGCAACCTTCCGACCACGCCCTGGGCCGCCAACCGGCAGGGACGCGGCCCGGCCTGGGCAAACTCGCTCTTCGAGGACAACGCCGAGTTCGGTCTCGGCATCCGCATCGGCCTGGAGGCACAGCAGCGGGCCGCCCGGTCACTGCTGCACGGTCTCTCCGCGGCGGTCGGCGAGCCCCTGACCGACGCCATCCTCGGCGCCACCCAGACGGACGAGCAGTCGGTCTTCGCCCAGCGCAAGCGGGTCGTCGCGCTCAAGGAGCGTCTCGCCACCCTGAGCCCCGCGGGCAACACCCTCGCCCGGCAGGCGGCTCAGCTGAACGTGCTCGCCGACAGTCTGGTGCGCAAGTCGGTCTGGATCGTCGGCGGCGACGGCTGGGCGTACGACATCGGCTTCGGCGGGCTGGATCACGTGCTCGCCTCCGGTCGTGACATCAACGTCCTGGTGCTCGACACCGAGGTCTACTCCAACACCGGCGGGCAGGCCTCCAAGGCCACCCAGCGTGGCGCCGTCGCCCGTTTCGCGGCCTCCGGAAAGGGCACTCCCAAGAAGGACCTGGGCGCCACCGGTCGCGCCTACGGCAACGTGTACGTGGCCCAGATCGCCATCGGGGCCAACGACGTCCAGACCATCAAGGCGCTCATGGAGGCCGATGCCTGGCCCGGACCGTCGCTGGTGATCGCCTACTCGACCTGCATCGCGCACGGCATCGAGATGTCGACCTCCATGACCCACCAGAAGGACGCGGTGCGCTCCGGATACTGGCCGCTCTACCGCTTCCACCCCACCGTGGAGGAGTCCGGCGAGCCCCTCACGCTCGATTCCCGCGAGCCCTCCATCCCGGTCTCCGAGTTCGTCAACTCCGAGGTGCGCTTCTCGTCCCTCGCCCGCAGCGATCCCGACCGCTCCGCTTATCTGATGAAGCTCCTGGAGCGCGACGCCGCCGAGCGCTGGCGCTACTACAGCCAGCTCGCCGGTGTGCACCGGACGCTCGTCAGCGACGGTGTCGAGGACGAGCCGGAGGAGGACGGCGAGGGCGCGGACGGCAGCGCGGCGGCGCCGGCCGCCGCGGCCACCGACGCGGAGGACAAGCCATGAACCCGAGCGCCGTTGACCTCACCACCGCGTATCTCGGTCTGACCCTCAGGTCTCCGCTCGTCGCCTCTCCCAGCCCGCTCACCGGGGACATCGACTCCGCCCGCAGGCTGGCCGCGGCCGGGGTGGGCGCGCTCGTGCTCCCCTCGCTCTTCGAGGAGGAGATCGTCGCCGAGGAGCTGAGTCTCACCGCCGCCCTGGAGGCGGGGGCCGGGGTCAACCCCGAGGCGACCAATTACTTCCCGCCGGTCGAGGGTGCCACGCTGGCCGACCGCTACCTCGCCAACCTGGAGCGGATCAAGTCGGCGGTCGACGTCCCCGTCATCGCGAGTCTCAACGCCACCTCGGTGGGGGCGTGGAGCCGCTACGCGGAGCTGGTGGCGCGCGCCGGTGCCGACGCCGTCGAGCTGAACGTCTACCGGGTCGCCGCCAACCCCCAGCTCGCTGCCGCGGACATCGAGACCTCTAACCTGGAGCTGATCTCCGACGTCTGCGCCAAGGCAAAGGTGCCGGTGGCGGTGAAGCTCTCGCCCTACTACTCGTCCATGGGCCACTTCGTCCACCAGGTGATCCGTGCGGGCGCCTCGGGGCTGGTGCTCTTCAACCGCTTCTATCAGCCCGACATCGACCTCGAGACCATGGACGTCGAATGCCGCCTCGAGCTCTCGACCCGCGTCGAGCTGGGGCTGCCGCTGCGCTGGATCGCCATGCTCCGTCCCCAGATTCCTGACTCCGTGTCACTGGCTGCGACGTCAGGTGTGCACGCGGGCAAGGACGCCGCCAAGGCGCTGGCCGTTGGCGCGAACGCGGTGATGATGACCTCGGAGCTGCTCCGCTCGGGGCCCGAGAGGGTTGCCGGAGTGGAGACGGAGCTCCGTTCCTGGCTTGCAGAACACGAATACGATTCGGCCGCCCAGTTGCGCGGATCGGTGTCCCGGGTGACCGCGGAGGCCGGCGAGGCCTTCGAGCGGGCCAACTACATGGCTACCCTTCGCTCTTGGGTTGGCGTGGGTGCCGAACCAAGGAGGTGACCGCATGAAGGTTTGGATCGACCAGAAGTACTGCACCGGAGACAACCTCTGCGAGGATCTCTGCCCGGCTGTCTTCACCCAGCTCGACGACGGGCTCTCCTATGTGAAGCAGGATGGGGTCGTCCTCGAGAAGCCCGGTGGCAAGGGGAGCCAGGCCCTGGTGCCTGCGGAGCACGAGGAAGGTGTCCGCGAAGCCGTCGCCCAGTGCGCCGGCGAGTGCATCTTCATCGAGGAGTAGCAGATGACCGTGGCGGCCGACGCTCCTCCTGCCTCCCCAACCCGCGACGACAAGCGCTGGCGTCAGGTGGACGTCCGTGTCCGCCGCCTGGGGGCGAGGCCGGACGCTCTCATCGAGGTCCTCCACACCGTGCAGGAGGTCTTCGGATACCTGGACGACGATGCCCTGAGCTACGTGAGCGAGGCTCTCGGAGTACCGCCCAGCCGGGTGCTGGGAGTCGCCACCTTCTACTCGCACTTCGTCCGCAAGCCTCAGGGGGAGCACACCTGCGTGGTGTGCATGGGTACGGCCTGCTACATCAACGGCGCGGCCGCCCTCCTCAACCGTATTCATGACACGCTCGGGATCGACGCGGGTGGCACCACCCCCGACGGCCGGATCTCGCTGCTCCGTGCACGCTGCCTGGGAGCGTGCAGCATGGCCCCGGCGGTCGTCATCGATGACGAGGTGCACGGACGGATCTCTCCCGACGGCGTGCAAGAAATGCTGGAGGCGCTATGAGCGAAGCGGGCACTCCGACCCCGGCGCGCCGGCGCCGCCAGGAACCCCTGATCCCCGATGGGCCGGTGCGTGCCTCTGCGCACGTCTGCATGGCCGCGGGATGCCTGTCCATGCAGGCCGACACCGTCTTCGACTCGCTCTGCGAGCGGGTGACGGCCCGCGGCCTGACCGACGTCGCCGTGAAGCGTGTTGGCTGCCTGGGGCTCTGCGCCGCCGGGCCGCTCGTCGCGGTACCGCAGAAGGGGCGGATCTACGACCACGTCGCGGCCGACGACGAAGCGGCGCTCGACGGCGTGGTCGACGGGCTCGCCGGCGGCGAGGGTGGACGCCCGACGGCCACCGACCCCTTCTTCTCTCATCAGGTCAAGGTCGTGCTGGAGCACTGCGGCCAGATCGACCCCGAGCGGGTCGAGGACTACGTCGCCGTCGGCGGCTACGAGGCGCTGACCAAGGCGGTCACCACCATGACCCCGGCCGAGGTGCTGGGCGAGGTGACCCGGAGCGGGATCCGCGGCCGAGGCGGCGCCGGTTATCCCACCGGTCTCAAGTGGACCACGGTGGCCAAGACCGACTCCGCCGACGGCAAGTACGTGGTCTGCAACGGGGACGAGGGTGATCCCGGTGCCTTCATGGATCGCAGCGTTCTGGAGAGCAGCCCCCAGCAGGTGCTGGAGGGCATGGCCATCGCCGGCTACGCGGTCGGCGCCAACCACGGCTACGTCTACGTCCGGGCCGAGTACCCGCTGGCGGTCAAGCGCCTGACCACGGCGATCCGCCAGGCGGAGCACGCCGGCCTCCTCGGTCCGAGGATCGCCGACAGCAGCTTCAGCTTCGACGTCGAGATCCGCATCGGCGCGGGAGCCTTCGTCTGCGGTGAGGAGACGGCGCTGATCGCCTCCATCGAGGGGGGACGGGGTACGCCCCGGCCCCGGCCGCCCTACCCTGCCGCCTCCGGGCTGTGGGGCAAGCCGACCCTGATCAACAACGTGGAGACCCTCGCCAGCATCCCGACGATCATCAACCGCGGGGCCGAGTGGTACTCGGCCATCGGCTCCGGGAAGAGCCTGGGGACCAAGGTCTTCGCGCTGGCGGGGAGCGTGGTCAACACCGGCCTCATCGAGGTGCCGCTGGGACTCACCCTGCGCGAGATCGTCTTCGACATCGGCGGCGGCCTCCCCGGAGGAGGCAAGTTCAAGGCCGTCCAGACCGGCGGTCCCTCCGGCGGCTGCATGCCCGAGTCGCTGCTCGACATGTCGGTCGACTACGAGTCGCTCGCCCAGGCGGGCTCGATCATGGGCTCCGGCGGCATGATCGTCATGGACGACGGGACCTGCATGGTCGACGTGGCCAAGTTCTTCATGGACTTCTGCCGCGAGGAGTCGTGCGGCAAGTGCGTGCCGTGCCGCGTCGGCACCACCCAGATGTACCGCCTGCTGGACCGCATCACCCGCGGTCTGGCCAGCCGTGATGAGCTGGCCGAGCTGGAGTCGCTCGCCGGGATGGTCCGCGACACCAGCCTCTGCGGGCTCGGCCAGGGCTCGCCCAACCCGGTCGTCTCCACCCTCCGCTACTTCCGGGACGAGTACATGGCCCACATCGACGATCATGTCTGTCCGGCGGGGGTCTGCAAGATGGAGCCTCGAGAAGCCGCCGTCGCGGCCGGGGAGGTAGCACGATGAGCGTGCTCACCCTGACCATCGAGGGCCGGGACGTCGCCGGTCAGACCGGGCACACCATCCTCCAGGTCGCCCGCGAGAACGGGATCGAGATCCCCACCCTCTGCCATCTGCAGGGCCTCTCCGACGTCGGCGCCTGCCGGTTGTGCGTGGTCGAGGTCGAGGGCCAGCGCAAGCTCCTCCCCGCCTGCGTCACCGCGATCGACGAGGGGATGAACGTCACGGTCAACTCCGAGCGGCTGGCCGCATACCGGCGCCGGGTCATCGAACTGCTCTTCACCGAGCGCAACCACGTCTGCTCGGTCTGCGTCGCCGATCGCAACTGCAGGCTCCAGGACCTCGCGGTCGAGCTCGGGCTCACCCACTTCGACCTCCCCCTGCTCTCACCCCAGGCGAGCGTGGACGCCACGCACGAGCGCTTCGGGATCGACCACAACCGCTGCGTGCTCTGCACCCGCTGCGTGCGCGTCTGCGATGAGATCGAGGGAGCCCACACCTGGGACGTGATGGGCCGCGGCACGGAGGCCAGGCTGATCACCGACCTGGGCACTCCCTGGGGAGATTCCAAGACCTGCACCAGTTGCGGGAAGTGCGTTCAGGTGTGTCCCACCGGAGCGCTCTTCGAGAAGGGGAGGTCGGTCGCCGAGGCGCGGCGCCGCCGGCCCTACCTGCCGTACCTGGTTGTTCATGAGGGACGCACGCGATGAGCAAGCCACGCCTCGCCACCATCTGGCTCGACGGCTGCTCCGGCTGCCACATGTCGCTCCTCGACATGGATGAGCGTCTGCTCGAGATCACCGAGCGGGTCGACATCGTCTACGGCGCCCTGGTGGACATCAAGGAGTTCCCCAAGGACGTGGACGTGACCCTGGTGGAGGGGGCGATCAGCTCCGAGGACGATCTGCGCAAGATCCACGAGGTGCGCCGCAACACGCGCATCCTGGTGTCCCTCGGCGACTGCGCCGTCACCTCCAACGTCCCCGGGATGCGTAACCAGATCGGGCCGGCTGCGATCCTCGAGCGCGCCTACCTGGAGAACGTCACCATCAATCCTCAGCTCCCGGGCCCGATGGTGCCGCGCCTGCTCGCGATGTCACGTCCGGTGCACGCCGTGGTCAAGGTCGATGTCTTCGTGCCGGGATGCCCGCCCTCGGCCGACCTGATCCACAGCGTCCTCGACGATCTGATCTCCGGGCGGGTGCCCGTTACCGCGGGGGTGACCTGCTTTGGCTGACAACACGATCGTCATCGAGCCCGTGACCCGGATCGAGGGACACGCCAAGATCACCATCCAGCTGGACGAGTCGGGTGAGGTCGCCGACGCCCACTTCCACGTGACCCAGTTCCGCGGTTTCGAGCGGATCAGCCAGGGCCGGATGGTCCACGAGATGCCGTCCCTGATGGCGCGGATCTGCGGCATCTGCCCGGTCAGCCACATGGTGGCCTCGGCCAAGGCCTGCGACGAGATCCTGGGAGTGACCGTCCCCCCGACGGGCGTCCGGCTGCGGCGCGTGCTCAACCTGGCCCAGATCGTCCAGTCCCATGCGCTGAGCTTCTTCTACCTCTCGTCCCCCGACCTCCTGCTCGGGTTCGACTCGGACCCGGCCCTGCGCAACCTGGTGGGCGTGGCCCGGCAGACGCCCGACCTCGCCCGTGACGGTGTGGCCCTGCGCCGCTTCGGCCAGCGGATCATCGAGCGGCTGGGCGGGAAGCGGATCCACCCCGCGTGGGTGGTCCCCGGAGGGGTCAGCCGTCCCCTGGAGGCGTCCGAGCGCGACTCCATCCTGGCCGAGATCCCCGACGCGCGGGAGCGGGCCCACCGCACCCTGGAGTGGTTCAAGAAGAACGTCGCACAGTGGACAGAGGAGGCAGCCCACTTCGGCGACTTCCCGAGCCTCTACATGGGGCTGGTCCACGAGGGCGGCAACGCCGCCTACTCCGACGGCCTGCTGAGGGTTGTCGACAGCAGCGGCTGGGTGATGGCCGATGGGGTCGATCCCCGGGCCTACGGGGACTACCTCGGAGAGACCGTCGAGCCCTGGTCCTACCTGAAGTCGACCTACTTCAAGCCGCTCGGCTACCCGGCGGGCATCTACCGTGTCGGTCCGCTGGCCCGGCTCAACGTCGCCGAGCGCCTCGGCACCCCGGCGGCCGACGCCGAGCTCGCGGAGTACCGCGAGCGCCTGGGGCGCTACCCCTCCAGCTCCTTCCACTACCACTACGCCCGGCTGATCGAGATCGTCCACTGCATCGACGTGATCGACCACATCCTCTCCCGGCCCGATGTCCTCGACCCGCACGTGCGGGCGCGCGCTGAGGTCAACCGCCGCGAGGGCGTGGGTGTCTCCGAGGCGCCCCGCGGGGTGCTCATCCACCACTACAAGGTCGACGACGACGGTCTGGTGGAGTGGGTGAACCTGGTCATCGCCACCGGCCACAACAACCTGGCGATGAACCGGAGCGTCCTCCAGACGGCTCGCCATTACATCAAGGGCGACCACGTCAAGGAGGGGATGCTCAACCGGGTGGAGGCGGTGATCCGCTGCTACGACCCGTGCCTCAGCTGCTCCACCCACGCCGTCGGGCAGATGCCGCTCCAGGTCGACATCCGCGACGCCGAGGGCGCGCTGCTGCGCCAGGTTTCCCGCTGATTGAGGGTCGGAAGGGCCACGCGCCGGGCGGGGCAGGCCTGAGCCCGGCACCGGGGGGCGAACTCGCCCAGCTGCCCCACCGGGGAGTGCTGGTGGTCGCCTGTGGTAACACGCTGCGCGGCGACGACGCCGTGGGGCCCGAGGTGGGAGAGCTGCTCGCCGTCAGGCTGGCCGGCACCGGCGCGTCGGTGATCGTCTCCGACCAGCTCCTTCCCGAGCTGGCCGATGACGCCAGCCGGGCGCGGCTGGTGGTGTTCGTCGACGCCGCCACCGACCGGCCGGTCGGGTCGGTGAGCGTCCGGCCGGTGGCCCCCCGACGGGCACCGGATGACGCCGTGGGGGACGGCCGGGCGGCCGTCGTACCGCCGCGCGCGACGCGCTCGCTGGATCCCTTCTCGCACGGCATGGGCCCCGAGGACCTCCTCGCGCTCACCCGCGACCTCTACTCGGCCACGCCGGAGGCGGTGCTGGTCAGCGTGGGGGCGGAGAGCTTCGAGCCCGGCGCCGAGCTCTCGGAGGCGGGGAGACTGGCCATCCCGCGCGCCATGGAGGCCGTGCTGCACGCTATCTCGGAGGGGACGCGGAGCGTCCCGACACCCCATGCATGAGCTCTCCCTCGTGACCGAGCTGGTGGCCGAGTGCGTGCAGCGCGCCGGGGGACGTCAGGTCACCGCCGTGGAGGTGCGCTGCCCCGTCGGCGTCGATGCGGACGAGCTCACCGAGGCCTTTGCCCACCTCACCGAGGGCGGCTTGCTGGCCGGCGCCGTCCTGGAGATCGAGACCGTGCCCCAGGTGCTGACCTGCGAGTGCGGCTTCGCCGGCGAGGTCGATCCAGAGCAGTGTGCCGGCCACATGGTGGTCTGTCCTGCCTGTAGCCGGGTCCACGAGGCACCCGACGCCCTGGAGCTGATCGCCGTCCGTTTCCCTGGCGAGGATCGCATCGTTCCGTAGAAGAGAAGGTTAGCCGTGGCTAACAGTTGTTGATGCTATTGGTTGGCACGTGTCAGAGTCACGAGGCGGAATCGAGGCTCATCTGGCCCGGTTGATCGCGTCCCGGCTGTCTGCGCCCTGCGCTGGCCGCCCTTTCATTGACGAGATAGACAGAGCCGCTTCATGCCACACACGACCCCGGAGGTCGACCCCATCGGAGGCGGCGTCCAGCTCTTCCGCAGCTGCATGGTCTCCAGTGAGTACCCGGGCGCCGAGGCCGCGACCAAGTGGCTCTTCGAACGGCTCGGGGTCGAGTACATCGTCAATCCCGAGCAGACCTGCTGCACGGGGATGGGCTACTACACCGACCTGATGCCCTTCGCGACCACCCTGGCGATTGCCGCGCGGAATGCGTGCGTCGCGGTGGAGGCGGGGCATCCCATCCAGGCCTATCTCTGCTCCACCTGCTACGCGATCAACAAGAAGGCGCACCGGGTTCTGGAGATCCCAGAGCACCGGGAGGAGGTCAACCGGGCCCTGGCCGAGATCGGGCGTGTCTACGACGACACCATCGCCCAGACCATCCAGCACCGCCATGTCCTCGAGGTGCTCTGGTCGCAGCACGAGAAGCTTGGCGGGCTGGTGCGCCGGCGCCTCGGTGGTATCCGGGTGGCGAGCCACCCCGCCTGCCACTACTGCAAGGTCTTCCCCGACGAGGTGCTCGGCGACAGCGAGAACCTGATGCTCGCGGAGGACCTGCTGGAGCCCGCCGGGGTGATCAGCACCGGCAACTACCCGGAGAAGACGACCCACTGCGGGGCCGGCTTCCGCCAGCGCTTCGTCAACCCCTCGATGTCGATGGCCGTCACCCGGGAGAAGCTGCGGCGCCTCGCCGCCGAGAAGGTCGACGTCTGCGTGCACATGTGCCCGAATTGCGCGGTCCAGTTCGACCGTCACCACGACGTCATCGAGCGCGACTCCGGCGAGGAGTATCCCTTCGTGCATCTTCATGTGCAGCAGCTGGTGGCGCTGGCGCTGGGCGCGGACCCTGACACGGTCTGCGGCGTCGCCGCCCATTCTCAGGACCTGGAGCCGCTGCTCACCCGGATCGGAGCCCGCCAGGCGGTGTCCCTGTGACCCGTTGCGGCGTCTTCCTCTGCGAGTGCGGGGGCAACATCTCGGGCGTGCTCGACCTCCCCGCGCTGGCCGCCGGTGGGCGGTCGCTCGACGGGGTCGTGAACGTTACCGTCTCCCAGTTCCTCTGCGGGGCCGAGGGGCGCCGGCTCATCGAGGACGTGGTCGCCGACCGCGGCCTCGACCGGATCGTGATCGGCTCCTGCTCCCGCCGCTTCCAGGGGCCGACCTTCGAGCGGATCGCGCGCGACCTCGAGCTCGGGGAGAACACCGTCGCCTTCGCCAACCTCCGCGAGGGCTGTGCCTTCATCCATCGCCACGAGCCCGAGAGGGCTCAGCGCAAGGCCGCGACCGTGCTGGCCGCGGCCGTGGCGCGCGCCGGCCGGCAGCGCCCGCTCCAGCCGTCGCGCACCTTCCTGAACCGCTCCGCTCTCGTCGTGGGCGGCGGCATCGGCGGGCTCTCGGCGGCCGAGGAGCTGGCCGGCGCCGGGATCATGGTCCACCTGGTCGAGCGGGAGCAGTCGTTGGGCGGGTACATGGCCCGGCTCTCCAAGACGTTCCCGACCGAGGACTGCGCGATGTGCTCGCTCGGTCCGCGGCTGGCCAATGCCGCGACCGACTCCCGGATCAACGTCCACACCCTGACCGAGGTGACCGCGTTGAGTGGACCACCCGGCGAGTTCCGGGTCCGGCTCCGTCACAACCCCCGGTTCGTGAGCGACCAGTGCGTCGGCTGCGGAACCTGCACCGCGGCGTGCCCCGTCGAGCTGGACAGTGAGTTCGATCTCGGGGTGACGCGGCGCAAGGCGATCTCGCGCCCCTTCGCGAACGCGGTCCCGTCCACCTTCGCCATCGACAACCGCGGCTGGGCCCCCTGCACCTCCACCTGCCCCGCGCACACCGCGGCCCAGGGCTACATCGCGCTGGCCGCGCAGGGCCGGTGGGCGGAGGCGTACCGGGTCGCCAGCGCGCCCAACCCGTTCCCGAGCGTCTGCGGGCGCATCTGCCCCCACGAGTGCGAGGAGCAGTGCACCCGGGGCCGTCTCGACCAGCCGGTCGCGATCGCCGCCATCAAGCGCTTCGTGGCCGACCAGGCCGGGACCGCCGACCCGGTGGAGGCACCGGCGCGCCGGTTCGAGGATCGGGTGGCGGTGGTGGGGGCGGGCCCCGCCGGTCTGACCGCCGCTCGCGACCTGGCCCTGCTCGGCTACCCGGTCACCGTCTTCGAGGCCCAGCCGGTGGCCGGCGGGATGCTCCGGCTCGGCGTGCCCGAGTACCGGCTGCCCCGTGAGGTCGTCGCCTCCGAGGTGGAGCGCGTGCTCGCCCACGGCGTCGAGCTGCGCG